>DAOVVW010000073.1 GCA_030636965.1 Pseudomonadota bacterium
AAAAACTGGCACCGGGTCCGCTGAGCGGTGCTGCCGCCGATAGTACGATCTAACTTGAACTTAAGATCGAAAAATTCGAGAGTGAAGGATTTTATGCCCATCAGGGGAATATATTACAGACCGCCTTTAATCAGTCTTCTGCTCGTTATACTTGCAACCATATTTTGTTCCGCTTCCGCGTATGGCCTCGAAAGCGGGGTCAGCGTACAGCCCTCTGAAAACTCTGTATTCACCGGCAGGAAGCCCGCCATTGAAGCGGACTTCGGCGGCGATGTGGACATCAACAGCATCATCATCCTGCTCGACGGCATGGATATTACTCCCGCTTCGAAGCTGACACCGGAAGGAGTTTCTTATTCCTCTCCGGTTCCGGTGAGCGGCGGCGAGCACAGCGTTGAGATACAGGGAGCTTATACCGATGGGAATCCTCTTCTTATCACATGGTCTTTTTCCGTCCGGCATTCCGAGAGATTTGATGAACTGGGATTTTCGGCCGATCTGACTGTTGCCTATACGAATAATTTCAGGACGAGGGAGGACAGCAGCCCCATACCGGGCTACATTGTGGAGGCCGGCGGGCCGGTGAACTTTCATGTCAGGAAGGGAGGAAAGGAGTTTTCCCTGGGGGGCAGCGCCTACTATCTTCAGGAGGACGAAACATTACAGCCGCAGACCGCCGACAAAGGTGCCGACTTCAGGAACTTCCTGATCACCGGCCGCTGGGCTGGAGACAAGTCGGTTACTTCCTTGAGCACAGGTGACATTGGAATTACCGAGAGCAACTTCACCGCGCCGTACCTGTATAGACGCGGGATCAGTTTCAATAAGGACTTTTCCCGAACTAGCCTGGCTCTTTACTCCGTGAACTCAACGCCTGTCACAGGAGTGCGGAACGGCCTGAAAATCGGTCTCGATTCGGACAACAATATCATTGGAACCTCCATCAGAACCGCATCCAAAGACGATCGTACCAGGCTTCACGCCACCTATCTGACCGGCCGCGAGGACGCCGCGGGCTCCTACGGTGTATCGACTCTGGATGGGGTGAGCGAGGGTGATGTTCTGGGCCTGGTTGTGGACAGAAGCCTCCTTCCGGACAAGCTCAATATCCGCCTGGAGGGGGCCGCATCCAGCTTCGACCCAGATATTTCAGACCAGGACGTTGAGTCAAAGGACTGGGCCTTCTTTACAGGAGTGGTATGGGTACCGACCCAACGCCTTAAGCTGGAAGCCAGCGTAGAACACGTGGGAGCGGACTTTCGGAGCATCGGCTCTCCGGGAGCCACCAGCGACATAGAGACGGTCAATCTCACTGGCGATTTTCTTTTCACGAAGCATATGTTTAACCTGACCACGGGGTATTCCAGGTCCAACCTGGAGAACGACACGGCCATACCCGTATCCAGTCAATGGCTTCTCGAGGCTACGGATAGATATACTGTCAGGGACAACCTCTCCCTGGAGTTCCATCTTCATACAGATCTCGTTGACACCAGCGACGAGCCCGCGGGTTACGATCCGTACAATACCAGGACCAATACATTAAGCACGCTCCTTTCATACAGTCTTCCCAAGTGGTCTATGGCGACCTTTTTGCTCCTTTCGGGGACGGATGACACAACCGCAAGCGACCTGGACACTACACATGATGAGTTCAGGCTGGACCTGTCGATTGTGCCATCCAGCCGATTTTCGGCAAGCCTGACCCTGCCCCAGATCATCCGGGAAAGGGACGTGAAAAACGATATTGACTTTAATACGTATAACGCCGCTGTCCTGCTGAACGCTTCTCTGGTAACAGACATCCTCTCCCTGGACCTGGCAGGCAGCTACAGCCGATCCGACGCAACTGATGACAGTGTCGATCAGCGGTCATCGAACGCTTCTACAAGGCTCGCCTACAGCCTGGCGAGGCATTTTCCGGAATATGCCTCTCCCAATATTGCCCTGGGTGGCGAGTACAGCCGGACAGAAGACACGATATGGGCCTCGGATCTTACACAGTACAGGATTTTCATCACCCTGGAACTTCACTCAAATCTTAACTATTGAGGAAATCGCCATGGAGAAACGATATTTCGGTGTCATGGGAATGAAGCCCGGCAAAGCCAGCCTGGTAATCCTTCTGGCTGCCATGATAGTCCTGGCGGCTGGCAATGCAGCCCTTGCGAATATTACCGCTTCTCCAAGCTTGATCGCGGTGCCAACCGGACAGAACACGCGAGTTACGATCACATACCGGTTCTTTGACGGAACCAGTGGAACCTGGGGTTCAGGAACTCTGGTTACCTCGAGCCAGGGATTATTCAATTCGTCTTCTCCCCCGGTAGTCACGTACGATACCAATTCCATACCTCTTTCCGTAACCCCCGGAGCAGGCGGGAAGGGGACCGTCCAGGAGACTGTGCTTATTCCGTCCAGCGTGCTTTCTACGGCCGCCCTGAGCGGTGACCTGACCATCAATTACCAGCGCACCTTCGCGCCCCTTGTAGGGGGAGGCGAGACGATCACCGTCCCGATAAGTATCACCCTGTCCAAGACGGCCGGTTCCTTGTCTCTTCGCCGGGTAGATCTTTACTTCCTGGATAGTGGCTCGAGGAGAAACGAGATCACCGTAAGCCGGAATACTGCGGGACTTAAGGCCTATGCCGATATCTACGTTAACGGTTCAGGCTTCCTTCAGGGTTACTGGGAGGTGGGCGGCAGGAGAATCGAGAACGTGAACAAGTATATCTCCTTCGGATCAAAGGCGACGGTCTCGACCTCCGACGTTCCCGGCATCTCAACTTTCACTCCAGGTCTTCACAGCATCAGCTTCGTTATCACTGATCCAGTACCGGGTTTTTCCCCTCCCCGTATCGCTTACCTGGTCACATCCGGAGAAAAACAGGAGGTGCAGGTTCTCGATTCGTTGACTCCTGACGACAGGGAACGTGTTACGGATAAAACCGGATTCACCTGGACACCGGGGGAATCAACGGCGGCCTATATCGTGACCTTCACAAGGGAGTCGAACGGAAAGGTTGCTCTCGCTGCCCTCACATCCGACGAGGGCTATATGATACCGGCGCCCCTCCTTGAGTCGAAATTTACGTCAGGCGTTAACTACCTCTGGAGGGTCAGAGGATACGACACGGACGGGCAGCTCCTGTCGGAGAGCAAACCAAGAAGGATGATGATTCCCTGATTCCACACTGGGCTGGGACAAAGTATTATTTGTCGTGCTCTGTCCGCCACTGGGCTGCAAGATCCCGGGCCCTTTGAACCTGTTCTGGCGTTATGAAACCGGCGAGGTCTTTAAGGACTACCAGGGCCTCCTCATTAGTATGTAACAAGTCGCTAATCCGGAAAGTTGAAAAGCGAGAACTAACCCCAAAGTCTGCCAAAGGTAATTTTTTCAATTCAACCGACGACTCCCGAAACTGGAAAGGAGCTTACTATGGAGCCCATCAGGATTATGCCCTGCCTTGACATGAAGGACGGACGAGTGGTCAAAGGCGTGAACTTCGTCAACCTCCGCGACGCGGGGGATCCGGTGGAGAACGCCGCCTTCTACGATGAGGAGGGGGCCGACGAGTTGGCTATGCTGGACATTGCTGCGACCCTCGAGAACCGGAAGACCCGCCTTGAGTGGGTGAGGAGCGTGGCCGCTGTCATCAGCATGCCTCTCACAGTAGGGGGCGGGATCGGAAGTATTAAGGACATCGAGATGACTCTCGAAGCCGGTGCGGATTGCGTCTCCATGAACAGTGCGGCAGTGGCCGATCCGGAGCTCGTGCAGAGGGCTTCCGAGACCTGCGGCAAGGACAAGATCACGGTAGCCATCGACGGGCGCCGCAACAGCGAAATGCCCTCCGACTTCGAGATCGTAGTAGCCGGCGGTACGAAGGGGACAGGGAAGGACTGCGGAGCCTGGGCGACTCAGTGCGAGCAGCTGGGAGCCGGTGCCCTCCTCCCCACCAGCATGGACGGGGACGGAACCTTGGCCGGATACGACATTGAGTTCACGAGAATGATCGCCGACGCTGCGGGCCTGCCCATCATCGCTTCCGGCGGGGCCGGAGAACTGGAGCACTTCTACGAGGCCGTGATAAAAGGAGGAGCGCAGGTGCTCCTGGCGGCCTCCGTATTCCACTTCCGGACCTTCAACATCCGTCAGGTCAAGGAGTACCTTGTGGGCAAGGGGTTGCCCGTGGCGGGAATGTAATAAAGACTGGCCCCCCAGATCACCTTAGTAAAAGCAATTGCTTTTTTCCCAGGAAAATCCGTGGGGCGGATTAGAAAACTCCGAAAAACTGTAACGTGGGATGAAACGCTACTTCTCGCGCTCCGCTCGCCACTGGGCTACCAGATCCTGGGCCCTTTGAACCTGTTCGGGTGTCATGAATTCGGCGAGCTCTTTCAGGACTGTCAGGGCCTCTTCATTTCCATCAGATGATCCAAGGTCCATCCACATGTAGGCCATGACATAGTCCTGGTCCACTCCCTGTCCGGATTGGTATGCCATGCTCAGGCTGATCTGGGCTCTTTTCAGTCCCTTGTCGGCCGCCTTTCGGTCCCACTTTGCTGCGTCACTGTAATCTTCCGGCACGCCCTCCCCAATGTAGTACATGAGTCCCAGATTGTAGCAGGCGCCAGCGTATCCCTGGTCAGCAGCCATCCGGAACCACATCCGGGCCTCATCCGGGTCCAGGCTGACTCCCTGTCCGTTGATGTGTAGAATACCGAGGGCATTTTGCGCCGGAGGATATCCCTGCCGTGCGGCCTCCAGGTACCATTTAGCGGCCTCGGAAAAATCGACCTCCGTACCCTGGCCGTATTCATGCATAAGACCAAGATTGTACCGGGCCTCGGCATATCCCCACTTTGTTGCAGAGCGGAATCCTGCATAGGCTGCCTCGTAGTTACCCTCTTCGTAGGCCTTTTTCGCATTCTGGAGGTCAGCCTCAAAAGCCGAGCACGCTAACAGAGGAAGCGTTATAAACAAAATGAAAGTGATGAGATATAGTCTTCGTTTCATAGTTAGTCGGTGGTTTTCAAGGCCAGGAACACGCCCATTGAGGGGCGGAAAGTGAAAATGACACTTTTCGTTTTTTACGACCCGAGTAAAGATAAGGTTCTAAATACAGGGTGGAATATTAAAGGTCAATAATTAATGGGGTCAGGTCCTGCCTTCTTACCTTTTTCTTTAATGGGGTCTGACCCCCACTCTCTATAGATGCTCTACTACTTCATCAAGAGGCTTTCGCTTCTTGTCCATCTTCTTTGTAAATCCCTCTTTCGGATATCCCAGAGGTGTCAGGGAACAGACGATCTCATTTTCCTCCAGGGAGAGGGCCTCGCGAAGCAGGTCAGGATCAAAGGCCCCGATCCAGCAGGTGGCTACTCCCTCGAATTCAGCGGCGAGGATTATGTGGTCCAGGGCAATGGTAAGGTCCGTTTCAATGGAGTTGTAGCCGTCCGTTTTTCTCACCCACGCCTGGTCCCTGTTTCCCACTACGATCAAAATGTGAGGAGCATCGGCGAACCACGGCCGCCCATAACAGGGCCGCACTTTTTCCAGCATCTCGGGGGATGAAACAAGCAGAAACCGCCAAGGCTGAAAGTTCGCCGCAGAAGGGGCCAGCCTTCCCGCCTCCAGGATCCTGTCCAGCGTATCCTTATCTACAGGTCTTTCAGGGTCATAGTCCCTGATACTTTCTCGTTCTCGTACCAGCTTGTAAAAATCCATTGCATCTCCCTGCACTCTTCCTCTCCCCTGGTGGGAGAGGAACGAGGAGAGGGAAAAAAATTACCACCCTCCCCTTTGTCCCCTCCCATCAAGGGAGGGGTGAAAATAAATAATCCAACTTTCAATGCTCCAATTCTACCCGCGTTGGACCTTGGACCAGCCTTCGCCAAGGCTACGGCTTGGC
>DAOVVW010000124.1 GCA_030636965.1 Pseudomonadota bacterium
CTATTCCTGCCGCGGCCATGCTGGCGATCAGCGATGAGCCTCCGTAGCTGACAAAGGGCAGCGGCATCCCTTTTGTTGGAAGGAGCCCCAGCGCCACCATGCAGTTGATCAGGGCTTGAAGGCCTATCATTATGGTGAGCCCCGCAGCAAGGAGGGTTCCAAAGGGATCAGGGGCTTTACTGGCAGCCTTCATCCCCTGTACCAGGATGACGGCAAATAATGAAAGTGTGATCGCCACACCTATGAAACCCAGTTCCTCACCGACTACCGCAAGGATGAAATCCGTATGTGATTCAGGGAGGAAGAAGAGTTTACTCTTACCGCTGCCTAGTCCCGTCCCGAAAAACCCTCCCTGTCCGAAGGCCACAAAAGACTGCACGAGTTGGAAGCCCGGTCCGTTGTACTCCTCCCATGGATTTAAAAAAGCCTTGATCCGCTGCATCCGAAAGCCCACCCGCGTTATCAGGAACACAATGACAGGCAGAGTTGCCAGGGTAAGGCCCAAGAGTGCCGAGATCCTCACGCCAGCCGCAAAAAGAATACACACTGCCAGAAAACCGATAAAGATCGCCGTACCAAGATCAGGTTCCATAAGCACCAGAACGATCATTATGGAGACAACAAACAGAGGCCTTATGAGATAAGTCCCTTCCTTTTGCACCAACTCGCCCCTGTTACCCAGGTATCGGGCCATATACATAACCACAACCAGTTTTGCGAATTCGGCCACCTGAACGGAGAAAGGTCCTATTCTGAACCACCTCGAGGCACCGTTTGCCCTGTGTCCAAGAGGGCCGATAACCGCGGCAAGCAGCACAATTGTGACAAGCAGCATGGGTATGACGCTTCGTTTCCAGAACTCATATGGGATCATCGATGCAGCCACCAGCACGATCAGGCCCAGCAGGGCAAAGAGGATCTGTCTTTTAACAAAGAACGCACCATCTCCAGTGTAGCGGGCCGCATTAAGAGCGCTGGCGCTGTAGACCATTGTGACTCCCAGGGTCACCAGGACCATCACGGCTATTATTAAAGCTGCATCCATTCTGATGGCTTTCACCCTGCGATCCCCATATATCTGTGAACCAACTTCTTGAAGACCTCTCCCCTCTCCTCAAAACTGGAGAACATATCAAAACTGGAACAGGCAGGTGAGAAAAGGATCTCATCGCCGGGCCGCGCCCTGTTAAGAGCTGTCCTGACAGCCTCATCGAGACTGGTCGAAACTACTGTCTCCACCGAATTTCCCAGAGCTTCGTACATCTTCTGGGTTGCCTCTCCTATCAGGATGAGCAGGGCCACCTTCTGCTGTACGATCCTGCGCATTGGCGCATAGGGAGCTCCTTTATCCTTGCCGCCCATGATCAGGATCGCGCGTCCACGGATACTCTCAAGGGACCTTAGGGTCGCCCCCACATTCGTCCCTTTCGAATCGTTATAGATGGGTATTCCTCTGTAATAATCTACAAGTTCCATACGGTGCGGGAGACCCCTGAAAGTTTTCAGCACATCTGCCATACTCTGAGGAGATATCCCCATCTTATGGCCGACAGCTACGGCAGCCAGAGCATTTTCCAGATTGTGAGTGCCCGCCATGGCAACCTTGCCGGCCTCTAACACCCTGTGCGAAGTGTCCCCTTCCCGGATCATTATCCAGTCTCCATCCAGCACTACACCGTCACCTGATAGAGCCTTTCTGCGGAAGGAGAAAATCTGCGCAGTGATCCGGTCAGTCATTTTCCTTACCTCCGGATCAACCTGGTTTACAACTGCAACATCCGATTCATCCATATTGGAAAATATTGCGGCCTTGGACTTGATGTAATCTCCCTCGCTTTTGTATCTGTCCAGATGGTCGGGAGATATGTTCAGCATCACTCCTATGGCGGGTTTGAAGGTCTCAATAGTCTCCAACTGAAAACTTGAGACTTCGGCCACGATGAATGAAGCGCCTTTTTCCCCACGAACCAGTTCAGCTGATGGAATGCCGAGATTCCCGCCCACCCTCACGGCAAGTCCGGCTTTTTCCGCGAATTTGCCCACAAGGGTTGTAGTCGTGGATTTGCCGTTGCTTCCGGTAATTGCCACCCAGGGCAGTAAAGACAGCCTGAAGGCGAGTTCCATCTCACCGATCACCTTTACTCCCTTCCTCAAAGCCGACTGGACAGCCTCTGTTTCAACCGGCACACCCGGACTAAGTACGATGAGCGGAAATTTCATAAAGAGGGCTGCCGGATGCCCTCCCCAGCTGACCTTGATATCAGGATTCAGCCCGTTTAAACTCTGTCCAGCTTCGGCCTCCGTAAGTATCTCACTGACCACCACTTTGCAGCCCAGATCAGCGAGGAGATTAGCCGCGGCTGTGCCTGACTGTCCCAGACCCACAACCAGAACCGGTTTTTTCCTCCCTATTATCTTTCTGAGAGGATCTTTCGGATTTCTGAAACGGCTTTTCACATCCTCACCTTATCTTCAGGGTAGCCAGAGAGATCAGCACCAGGATGATGGAGATTATCCAGAACCTCACTATGATCTTGGGCTCAGGCCAACCCTTCTTTTCAAAATGATGGTGCAGGGGCGCCATGAGAAATACCCGCTTCCCGAACAGGCGGAACGAGATCACCTGTATGATCACGCTCAGTGCCTCCACGACGAAAAGTCCGCCTATAAGGACCAGGAGCAGTTCCTGCTTGGCGATAACGGCCACCAGCCCCAGGGCCCCGCCGAGGGACAGTGAACCGATGTCACCCATGAAGACCTGGGCAGGATAGGTGTTGAACCAGAGGAATCCGAGGCTGGCTCCAACCATAGCGCCGCAGAAAACGGCAAGCTCACCGGCCTCAGGAACGAAAACTATCTGCAGGTACTCGGCAAAACGGATATGCCCCGAAAGATAGATCAGAAGCGCGAAAGCACCAGAAGCGAACATTACCGGCCCGATGGCAAGGCCGTCCAGACCATCGGTAAGGTTCACGCCGTTGGAAGTACCTATGATCACCAGGACCACAAAGGGTATGTAGAAGACGGAAAGGGGCAGAAGCACTTCCTTGAAGAACGGTACCTGCAGAAACGGCCCGAATTTATCTGATGGATAAAGGTAGAGATAGATAGCCACTCCCAGGGCGATCAGAAGCTGAAATCCGAACTTCGTTCGGATGAGAAGCCCCTTCCCCTTGGCACCATAGAGTTTCTTTATGTCGTCCACGAGTCCCACCAGCCCAAAGCCTGTAAAGGTTATGAGAACAAGCCATACGAGTCGGTTTCCAAGATCTGCCCACATGAGGGTTGATAGAACGATCGCCAGGAAGATAAGCAGGCCGCCCATTGTCGGCACACCCGCTTTGAGAATGTGACTTTCAGGCAGGTACTCCCGGACATAGTTACCCGGCTGGGCCGTCTTGAGGCGCCCTATGATCCAGGGTCCAAGGATAAAGCTGACAAGCAGGGCGGTGAGCACCGAAAGAGCCGTTCGGAAGGTTATATACCGGAAGACGTTGAAGCCGGGATCGACGGCCTTCAATGCGAAAAAGAACTTGTAGAGCACGTCAGAATCCTCCCGCTTCAGCTGGTATCTGATCGCCGGTAAAATACGCCATTATTCTTTCCATTCTCGCAGCTCTAGAACCTTTGAACAGGATCCAGACCCCCGGGGCCAGGAGCCCGGTGAGGGCTTTTACCGCATCATTCTCGTTTTGGCATTCAATGACTTTTTCAGCTTCCATACCGGCCAATAACGCTCCTTTTGCCACAAGACCCGCCGACTCCCCAACGGCGACCAGGTAATCTATACCCAACTTCCCTGCCGCACCCCCCACGTAGGCATGTCCTTCATCCGAGAACTTCCCCAGTTCCTTCATTTCACCGAGGACAGCTACAGTCACTCCCTCCGATCTCAGGGCAGACAGGCTCGAAAGCGCCGTCTCCATAGACAGGGGATTGGCATTATAAGTATCGTCTATGAAGAACACCCCGGGTTGAGGTTCTATAATCCTCCCTCGCTGTTCCAGTGGATTCCACACGTCCAGGCCGCTGACCATCTTTTCTATGGGTATCCCGAAGGGCAATGCGACAGCTACGGCTGCCAGAGCATTTTCGATAAAGTGCCTACCAAAGGTTTTCAGGTGTACCCGCTCACTGCCGGAGGGAGTTTCAAGGACAAAGGAAGTCACCTCTCCCAAAGAGATCTCGGAAGCCCTGACCTCCCCGGACTCCAACCCATATCCGATAACATCGCAGTTCGCCCTGTTTTTGAGTTCGTCATACCTTGGATCGTCGGTGTTAAGGGCGCACCATCCCGAGGCAGGAAGTTCATCTAAAACGGAACTTTTTTCCTGAATCAGAGATTCCGGATCGCCGAATCCCTCCAGGTGGGCCCAGCCCAGCCGTGTGATGACTGCTGCATTCGGCCTTGCTATAGAGGAGAGCAGCCTGATCTCTCCCGGGATGTTGGCGCCCAGTTCCAGAACCGCATAACGGTGGTAATCGGAAAGGTCCATCAGTGAAAGTGGAAGACCGATATGGTTGTTCAGGTTGCCCTCATTCTTCAGGCACGGCCCCATGGTAGATATCACCTGTGCCGCCATTTCCTTGGTCGTTGTCTTGCCCACACTTCCAACCACCGCGACCAGCGGGATGTCGAAACGGCTCCTCCAGTACGCGGCCAGAAACTGCAGGGCCTCGATCGTATCCTCCACGACAATTAGCGCCGAAGGCGGAATCCTGTCGGCCAAAGCTTTAAAATTGCTGTCCACAACGGCCAGAACTGCGCCGCTATCGTAAGCCTCCTTAAGATGATC
>DAOVVW010000102.1 GCA_030636965.1 Pseudomonadota bacterium
ATTGCGATGAACAGGGTCCCCATATATCCCTCCTTGAACTGCCATGTTGCGGGAATCTGTATGGAGAAGCCGTGCTTGTTGCTCTCATACCTCGTCATCAGGGGGGACACGGCCAGGGCGCTGGACGCAAAGAGGAAAAGAAGCGCCGATACGAGTATAAACTTGAAATCAGGTTTTCCGAATCTCACTTTATCCTTCCTGTTTCCAGGACCTTTTTTTCGGCTGACACTTTTTGTTTCAGCAAGGGCAAGGACCTCCATAATCACGCCAGGGATCTGGATTCTATGGTGGTCAGGAGGAACCATCCCTCAAGGCGCTGGCAAGAGAAAGATACCTGACGCTGTCGGGATCGTGCCCCAGGATTCGACAGGCCTCGCGGTCTACTTCTATCACATCGGTTCCAGCCAGCAGTTTTCCCAGTGGAGGGTCTGGAACTACTCCGCTGAGGTGTCCACCCTTTGCCCCCTGGCGTGCGTCGATCACAGTCAGGTGAGGCTCCAGATAAAGGATGAGGTCCGCGATAATCTGGTCTTCGTCTCCGTTGTGGACCTGTGATTTCTTGTAGGACCAGTACCCACCATAGTGTTTCGCATGGAGGCATCCCACCATGTTCTTCAGGCCCAGCGTCGTCCTCGTGATCGTGTGGTCCTTGGCAGGAGGTACCGATACCAGGGCGGCACCCTCCAGGTAGTCAGGCAGATGTACTTCCCTGTATACGGCTGCCCTGGAGTTAGAGTATGTTTTGACCGGCTGTGAGTCAAGGTCCACCAGTGGCACGCCTATCTCACGGTAACCGTTCCTGTCCATATTGACTATAGTATCTCCCTCTCCGGACCCTTCAGCGACAACTATTTCCGCGTCCAGCCGGTCTGCCAGATAGCGGACCAAAGCTTCAACGCATCTGACATCGGTGGTTATGGGGGGAGGGCTGCTGTTAACAATGTTTGGTTTGATAATTATTCTTGAAAAATCCGAAAGGGCTTCGACCGCTCCCACTTCGTCAAGGACGGATTCCATTGCGGAGGGGAACTCGTCGGCTGAGATTATGGACGTTGTTGCGACGGACATGGTTAACAGTTTCAGGTTTCGGGTTGAAAGTTTCAAGGGGAAAGTTAGGTGTATCGGAGATTAGAAATTGGAAATTGGAGATTGGACATGGAACATTAGATCATTAGATATTAGAAGTTGAGAGTTAAACGTTGAACGTTAACTAACAACCAACAACTCTGGCTCAGTCAACCGTGACATATAAACCGAGATCCACGAAATAAAACCCCTTCTCCTTGACACTGAAGCCGGTAATAGACTCCCAGCTCTCAGAATACAGCTCTATTTGCGAGCGGTAGTGTTGGGCAAGTTTTCCCGCGTCTTCGGCCTTCTTCCCGCCAGTTTTGTAGTCCACGATAACCCAGCCGTCAGGTTCTTTGAAGGCCAGATCTATCACCCCGGTGAGCAGGGTGGAGATCTTCTTTCCGTCGTCCACATCCTGTTCCCGGGAAAGACTAAATGGCACCTCCATCAGCTTGTGCTCGGATGTGGCGGCGCGGCTCCAGACAGGTGAGGCTATTACCGCCTTGACGGATTCGATGGCACGCTCAGCAAGTTCGGATTCAAGTCCGTTGTCCCGCAGGGCGCCCACTGCAAGGGAATTCAGATCTGCATCCGGATCGGACATGGCAGATTCCAACAGCAGGTGGATAACAGTTCCCCATTCAGTACCATGTTCTCCGGCAGGAGGGGTGGATCCTGTGTCCTGCCCGGTCCCAATATTACTGGCGGTGATCTTGATAGAGGTGGGTTCAGAAGATGCCTTCCACTGGCTGTCGATGGATTCAGATGCCTTGGTCACCTCGCTGCCCCTAATAGTTATGACCTTCCTTGCGGGTGGAACTGCGGGTCCAGGGTCCTCCAGAACCGGCACATCCTGGAGATGCCCATCGAAGGGTGACCAGTAGCTTTTGTCCTTACCGTCCGACCGCTGAGAAATAATCAGTCGTGATCCGGCCCTTGTGGCAGCTACGTAAAGAAGTCGGATCTCCTCATCCTCCAGAAAAGCCCTCTCCATCGGCTCCCACTTCGAATCCCAACCCGGCGCCTGGGCGATGATCTTTCCGCCCCCCCACATTTTACGTGTTTCGCGAACTGCCAGATAGGCACTGGTTTTGCCCTTTTTCCTGTCAATGTGTCTGAGGACAGGAAATTCACGTTTGCCAGTAGTATCTGCTAAAAAAACTATGGGTGCCTCCAGGCCCTTTACCTTGTGGAGGTTCATTAATCTGACTACATCCGGATCGGGGGGCAAAGCCGTCACGCCATCGTAATTTTCCTCCTTGCTGACAATGTGGCCGAGACAGTCGATGAGATCATCTCTGGTAAACAGTTCATCCCGGCTTGATCTGAATAATTCAACAGCCTTGCCGATACTACCTGCAAGGGTGTTGCCGCCGGGATGGAGGGCTGCCGATGCCAGCAGGCCCAGATCCTCTATCATCATGTCCGCCGCACTCACTGCGGGAAGAGTATCCAGCCAGCGGGAATATTTGTTCAGGCGGGAAAAAGCATCCTCCAGCAGACCAGACTCCTCATTCTCAAGGCCATTCGGTACCGAAAAGGGTGCTGTGAACTGACCACCTGCCCTTTTAAATGTGTATAGAGTATCGTCACTGATCCCGAAAAGACCACTCCGCAGGACACTTGCAACAGCGGAGGAGCTGTATGGTCTGGCAGCGGCCAGGAGACAGGCGAAAAGCAGGTGAAGCTCGGGAACTTCATTCAGTATGCTGCCCCCGGTTACCTCATGGGGAATGTGAAGGTCCTGAAGGGCCGAAGCATAGCTGCTCAGGTGGATCGTGTTCCTGGTGATAATGAGAAAGTCTCCAGCTGCCGCTGGTAATGATCTTCCATCGGGTCTCAGCACACCCTGTCCCTCATCAATGGCCCTTCGGATGTATCTGGCTATGAAATCGGCCTCGTAGCGGATGCATTCACGTTTAGTGGAGCAGGATTCAGGTAACCTGATCACACTGGTGCCGGAAGTGTTGCTTTCGCCGCCGCCGTTGCTCCGGGGATGAAGGGGAACGTATGAGGGGGAGGTGTCACTGGCTGAGGCAGGAAAACAATCTGTGAAGAAACTGTTTACCCAGTCAATATTCTCCCGTGTGGAGCGGAAGTTAGTAGAAAGCGTAAGGCAGATCCCGCCCGATCCTTCCATAATATCCTTCACATCGTTGTATGTAGTTATATCAGCCCTTCTGAACCTGTAGATTGATTGTTTCGGGTCCCCCACCACAAAAAGGGAGCCGGGCAGGGGCTTGCATTTCCTCCAGTTCCTCTCCCGGGGATCGGACGCGGTGAGAAGCAGCATCACCTCTGCCTGTACTGGATCTGTGTCCTGAAACTCGTCTATGAGCAGGTGCGTGAACCGGTTCTGGAAAAAGGTCCTGACTTCAGGGTTTTCCCTCAAAAGCAGCGCTGACTTTAAAAGCAGGTCCTGAAAATCCAGGGAGCCGGCCTCCTCCTTCAGTGCTCTGAAGCGGGATAATGCCACAGAAGCGATGGATATTACCGTACTGTATCTATATTCTATCCAGGCCGTCAGGGCAGGTTGTGCGACCTCGGCCGTGAATCTGTTCCATCGCTCGAGTTCCCCGATAGCCAGTTCACTTCTCTGGGCGCGCGTTTCCCCAGGCCAGTGTTTCTGAACAATGCCGCTTCTTTCATAACTCCTGAAACGGGAGAGAAGATCCATGAGCCGGACCGGATCTTCTATCTCCACTCCAAGGGCATCCAGGCTTTCCGGAATACTCCTGTACACAGGAATTAAGTTATCTCTGCTGTTTCTTGGCGGCGGCGGCAGCTTTAGAGATCTCATGTGGTCGGCATATTCCAGCAATCTGCTGCTGGCAGTCGTAAGGTCGGGCAGAGCAGCGTCTCCTGTGGGCCAGCTCTCAATATCCACATTGTCTGCCATCTCAATGTAAGCGTTCTCGATCTGTCCGATGCTGAGCCCCAGGCGGTCCAACTCCTCCAGGACAGGATCTCCCTCGGCATACAATAACGAACAAAATTCCTCCCAGGCCAGACTCTTAAAGGATGCGCTCTCCTCTTCTGAAAGCTCGCCGAATCCGGGATCAACGCCTGCTTCCACCGGCCGCTCCCTCAGGAGGCGGGCGCAGAAAGAGTGAATGGTTCCAATAAAGCATCGTTCCGTATTGGAAACTGCATTGTCCAGTCGGGCAAGGGCTTGTCCTGTGGCCCCTTTTACCCTTCCTTCCAGGGCCAGACCGAATCGGGAACGTAATTCGGCGGCGGCTTTGCGGGTGAAGGTTACTGCCGCAAGGGTCTCTACCGTACAGCGTCCAGTTTCGATGAGAGCTACCATGCGATTAAGGAGGCTCGTGGTTTTCCCAGTGCCGGCTGCCGCCTCAACTATGATATTCTTGTCAAGGTCGCTGGTAACAGCTTTCCTCTGATTCCGATCTTTCAGTCCTTTTCCTTCAGATGCCACCGCTATTTCTCCCTCATGGCCCTGATGGGATCGAGTCTGGTGTTTTCAGAATTCTCGAGCTTCGATCTGGCAGCAGCAATCAACGCTTCAGGGTCAGCCTCACAAAGGCTGCCTGCATAGTTACAGAATTCACAGTCGCTTTTATAGCTGGTTGACAGAAATGTGCCGGTAGAAGCTATCTCACACATGTGAGATAAGATCTCGCCGGAGCGGGAAAGGTCCTCGGGGGCAAGAATCATGGATTTACTGCGGGCTTTTGCTGATGGAAAGAGGAACCTGAATGAAGAGACCCTGGCAAAAGGAGATACGGCTTCAATCAGCCTGTGGCCTGCAAGGGCCAAATACAGAGCGTGCTGAATGACCCTCCCCTGCCAGAAGAGATCGGTCTTTCGGTATTTTGTGTCGCTGCCGGATTTATAATCAGTGATCACGAATTGATCACTGTCGGGCACATCCGAACGATCGATCCTGTCCAGGCGCCCCCTGGCACGGAAGGCTCTGCCGCCGGGCAGGTCTACGAGAACGGGCTCATCACTGTCCACCGGGGTAGTATGGCTTATCCCGGGGATACCTATAGAAGCTTCCATGAAAAGAGGTTCGTGGCTGGCGCAAAATATCTCTTCCTCCCTGAGAAATATCCTTGCCGCCTCCCGGAGGCGCCGCCTGTCCTTTTCCAATGAGCTTTCTCCAGCTGGCGGATGAACTTTCCTTTTTGCCGCGATCTCCTCTTCCAGAATATTCAGG
>DAOVVW010000096.1 GCA_030636965.1 Pseudomonadota bacterium
CCCCACACCGTGCCCGAAACCCTTTCCCTCAAATATAACGTTACCGTCGCCCCCGCCCATTCTGAACAGGGTACTGGGCAGGCGATCGTAGCCCACCTCTTTCCTGAAATCCCCGGAGTCCACAAGTATCCTGCCCTTTTCCGTCACCACCTCAAGTATAGTAACCCTTCCATCCCCGGATCTTTTCCTCACCGTTATGGATTTTACTCGGCCGGTTCCAGGGTACAGACCGTTGATGGCCTTTTGCAACTCAGCCCAACTCACGGTCAGCCTCCAGTGCCCGTAGGGCGCGTCACTACAGAAGCTGCATTCGGTGCTCTTCAGGGCCGGGTGGGGAACTCCCCAGACATCAGCAGCGTCGGCGGTTTTTCCTCCACAGTTGGAGTGATAGAATGCTGGAATCAGATCATTTCCATATTTTAAGACCTCTCCCCTCGTGCTGCGAACCGCCTTAAGGGCCCTCTTATCTTCAGCCGCCGCGCCCAGGTAGACCTGGTCGGATACATCTGATCTTAAATGGTAAAATTCCTCTGATTTTCCCATTTTATACAGTGCATAGGTCCTGGCTGCCACAACCTGGGCCTTCACCGCCTCCATGGGCCATTTTGAGGAGATCTCAGCGTTGACAAGCCCGGCGAGATATTTCTCCAAGGGTACTTCATTAACTACAGCAAGGCCGCCGCCGTCAGGCAGGATCAATATGCGACCCTTATACTTGCGTCCACTTACAGTTACAGTACCGCTCTTTGAGTGGACAGCTAGCTGGCCCTCGCGAACAGAAGTCCCATCCAGTGCGACTAATCCATTCCGGTAACTGACTGAGGCCCGGGAAAGGCCTCCCACGATCGCGGTCCACCTGTTATCAGATAATCTCAGAACCTGGAGTTTCTTCCCTCTAAAAAGGACCTGCCCTTTACTTTCATTCACCAGAACTTTGATAACAGGTTCAGATCCAGCCTTCGCTTTAACGGGATATATTACTGCACCGATCCATAAGATCATGGCAGCAGCAAACAGGAAATATATCGCTCGTCTGGATTTTGGCAAAGGACCTGACATCAGAGAAAAAGACGGGATAGAGCTACGACCACAGGCCTGCCTATCGTGCTCATGAGCAGTAGAAGTACACACGGGCGAACCCTTATCATATTGAGTCTTAAGGCGCAAGAAGTTGCCTCACGCCCGTTCGTCACGCATGAAGCGTGGCTCACTCAAGCTCGCTAAGGACGCAAAGGAAAACCTGAGTTTGGGTTTCATCTGAAGAGACAAGAGCTTTCCTCGCAGAGTACGCAGGCAGGGCTAGTCAGCCCTGACCGCAGGGTGCCGCAGAGAAAGGCTTTTGGTTTAGATTCCATGAAAAGAGAGAAAAGCTTTGAACCACAGAGTGCACAGAGATCACAGAGAAAGACTTCTCTCCCTCACCAGGCCTATCCTGAACAGGATAGGGATTTCATGGAAATCCTCCTTAGAATCTTGCTGACCGGTATAAAAGTAAACTTTAATACTGGGCAGCAAGATCCAAAGGCAGCCCTGAGAGGGAGAGTAATAGTCATATATCGTTTACTTCTTTGCGTCCTTTGCGGCTTGAGTGACCGAAGGGAACGGGCGTTAGACACCATATCCCCCTCTCCTCGGTCCTCTCCCGCCAGGGGAGAGGAAGAACGTTGGACATTGCCTGCCCTGAGCCTGTCGAAGGGGACGTTGGACTCCAACCGACGGCTGGCAGCGAAATGAGCGTGAAAAACAGCTATTCACACATAAATTTACGGGGTTAGGCAATATGTTATCCCAGATATGGGTAAATAATTACCCACCGTGACTAGGAAAACATTTTCTTATGTGAGTTTTTGTGCTAGTATTACCCTGATATTATTGTAATTCTTATTGTAATTCTCCACATAATTGACATTCGGTAAGCACGGGGTGGGATGTAAAAACCTGAAATAACAGAAGTTTGAACACCAGGTGAAAGGGCGCCTGATGGAAGTGGTTTCACCTCCAGAATCCCAAAGTAGCAGCAAGAGAACACTCCTCGCAATAGATGATGCCGAGCATATCCTCAACTTGATCACTGAAGGCCTTTCAAGCGAAAACTATACTATAGTTACATGCACTGACTGCCAACAGGCCATAGAACTCCTGGAGGGCGGAACATCCCCGGACCTGATCCTCCTTGACCTTATGCTTCCCGAAATGAGTGGTCTCGATTTCCTTAATGTGCTCAATACCAGGTATCCCCATCTCAAAACCATAGTTATCTCCGCCAAACACGATGTAGAGTCCGTAACAGAGGCAATGCGTCTGGGGGCCCTGGACTACATTCTCAAACCCTTTTCCGTAGCTGAACTGGGGATCTCCGTGAACAAGGCCATCCACCTCAAGGAAACGGAGGACGAGTTAAAGCGACTCCAGCGTCAGCAACTCTATGTGGAAGATTACTCCCTCCTCTATGCCAGCAGCGAAATGGCCAATATTATGGAGACCATCCTGAAGGTGGCATCCACCAATATGCCGGTGCTCATAACGGGAGACAGCGGGGTGGGCAAGGAAGTTGTGGCAAGAGAATTACATCAGCGCTCCCCCTGGGCATCAGGTCCATTCCTTAAGGTTAATTGCGCTGCTCTGCCCGCATCATTGCTGGAAAGCGAGCTTTTCGGTTACAAAAGGGGCGCCTTTACAGGCGCTACGAAGTCGAAGTCCTCCAAGTTCGAGAACGCCTCGGGAGGAACCCTGTTACTGGACGAGATCGGCGAGCTAGAACCCCACATCCAGGCCAAGTTCCTCCATGTTTTACAGGACGGAACCTTTAACAGGCTGGGCAGCAACAAAATAATCAAGACGGACGCTCGTATAATGGTCGCTACAAATCAGGATTTGGAAGAGAACATAATGAATGGCACCTTCCGCCGCGACCTGTATTACCGCCTCAACGTTGCCCGGATACACATTCCTCCCCTCAGAGAAAGGCCCGTGGATATCGCCCTGCTGGCAAACTATTTTCTGGAGTTTTACTCGAGGCAGTACAAACGCAGCGTGGATCTTGATGAGGAGACACTGAACAAACTCTACCACCATCCCTGGCCGGGTAACGTCAGGGAACTTCAGAACGTTCTTCGCCGCTATATAGTCCTCGGCCGTCTCGAATTCGACAGCACGGGCAGCCTGACTGACCTCACTTCCGGACCAATTCCGTTTGACACTGATGAAGACTTCACAGCTCCCCCGGGTTCGGCGAAGGATCAACCTGAATATCCACACGAACAACCTGTGAAGATTTCACCTGAAGGAACTCTCTCCCTGAAGGAGATCGCCAAATCAGCCGCCCGTAAAGCAGAAAAAGAGGCTATCCTTATAGCTCTGGACGCAACAGGTTGGAACAAGTCCCGTGCCGCCAAGCTGCTTAAAATCAGTTACAAGGCCTTTCTGTACAAGATGAAGGATTGCGGAATAGAAACGAAGCCAAAATCTGGTAATTATTTACCCATCTAGGAAAAGTGTTTCACCTTATACGGTAAACTTATACCTAATTTACGTTCTCCCTTCCATTTATTGACTACCTGTTTTTCCCTCCTGTGGAATTTTATATCATCATCATTGACAGGGCCGTAGTAAAGTCCATCCATTGCACTTTACTCCAATAAAAGCGAAAAGTTTCATTTTCACTTTCCTCATAAATCAACAACTTGCAGCGCAAGTCATTAATTTGGACACCCTTCAATGGTCGCGTTGATGAACTTTGTACGCGTCCATTAGCATCGGCATAATACCGGTTTTTTGTGGGAATCCCCACAAGCTCGGCATCGATCCCCGACTGATGGCACAACCCTTGCGATCTAGCCAGCTTCCGGGGTGGGTTGTCTTATCTAACATTTACTAATCAGGAAGTGAGTTAAGAGCACGTGAAAGTTCTTTACGCCGGCACTGAAATACATGCAGACGAATGCTGCGGCTGGGTAACTGATGCTCTTCCGGCCAAAGTGTCCATGTGTTTCGATCCGGCAAACTTTCTGTTCAGGATCACCACTGACGATCCCGACCTGCTCCTGGTGGACCTGAGGGATGGTATCTTCAGGTTGGAGCAAACTCTCACCCAGGCCAATGGACATTATCCGGACATCCCCATCTTTGTCATCTCTCCAAGTGATCAGGTCGATGATGCAATATTCGCATTTCAATTAGGCGCTGCCGATTATGTGACTGTCCCTGTGGACAAGCTTTCTTTCAAAGCTAAAATCCTCAAGATCAGGCATTCTTCAGTGCCTAAAAACACCGCCTCCGGAACGAGGGAATACTCACATTCCAATCCTGACCTTATAGAGGAAATTCCTGAAGAGCTCCTCTTTGGCTCCTCTCCCATAATGCAGAATTTCAGGCAGATCGTTTACAAGGTAAGGGACACTGATCTTCCCATTCTCATAAGCGGCGAGAGCGGCACTGGCAAGGAAAAGACTGCCCAATTCATCTGGAAGAACTCCACCAGAAGAGATAAACCATTCGTAAAGGTCAATTGTGCGGCCATACCCTCCGAGCTGCTGGAAAGTGAGCTCTTCGGTTTTGAAAAGGGCGCGTTTACCGGAGCCTACAGGAAAAAACCGGGCAAGTTCGAAGCTGCAAGCGGCGGTATCCTGTTTCTTGATGAAATAACAGACCTTCCCCACTCCCTTCAATCCAAGCTCCTGCATGTTCTCCAGGATGGCAAGCTGTCAACTCTGGGATCCACTCTTGATGTTTCGGTGGATGTAAGGGTCATCGCGGCTACTAATAAAGTTATCGAGGACGCGGTTGCTGAAGGGGCCTTCCGAAGAGACCTGTATTACCGCCTCAATGTCGTGAATCTCCACGTCCCCGCTCTCAGGGAACGGGCTGACCAAATACAGAAACTCATCGACTATTTCAGGAATAAGTACTCAATCCTTTACAGAAGGCCGGCGCTGAATTTGAGCGAGGACATCATGTCGAAACTACGATTCTACCCCTGGCCGGGAAATATCCGTGAACTGGAAAATGTAATACGACGGGCCACTGTTCTCGGCGAGGAAAAGGCCATCACTGCCGAAATGCTGGACAACGGCTGGGTAGAGACCCCTCCAGTGGTAACAGAGCCATCTGAACTGAGACACCAAACCTCTAATCTGGACTCGGTAAATGAAGCCATGAGCGCGGGCAGAAGCTTAAAGGAGATCGCCAAAGCTGCTGCCCTTGAGGCTGAAAAAGAAGTCATAGCCAAAGTTCTTGGCGAGACAAGGTGGAATCGCAAACAGGCCGCCAAAATACTCGAGATCAGTTACAAGACACTCCTGACCAAGATCAAGGAAACGGGGTTGGATCATGCTTAAGTACGTTAAAACCTGTCTCCTGTCTCTACTAATGACGCTCCTGTGCTTGCCTGCTATC
>DAOVVW010000194.1 GCA_030636965.1 Pseudomonadota bacterium
GGAAGAGACGAGTCTTGATGTTGAGCTTACGCGGCTCCTGGGTGTCTACTCCGACCCGGACCGGGATCCAAGGTTCCACACGGTATCGACAGTATTCGTTGCCAGGGCTTCCGGTACTCCCATCGGACAGGACGATGCTGCTGAAGCCAGGGTGTTTACCAGAGACAACCTGCAGGACGATCTTGCCTTCGCCCATTGTTCCATTCTCTATGACTATGGGTCATCCCTTAAATAATGCCTGTTTTATCAGGTGGTTTGCAATTGGTAGAAGTTGCTGGTTGTTGGTTGTTGTTTACAACTTTCAACTTTCAACTTTCAACTAACAACTTTTAATTACACTATGACTCGAGAGAAACTTACATTCGGCGCCATGGGAGTCCTCCTTTTGCTGTGTTCCATATGGGGGATCAACATGGTTGCGATAAAGATCTCAAACCAGGGGCTGGCTCCCGTTACGGCAGCCGCTTTCAGGTCAACGGTAGCTTCCATTATCATCATAATATGGATGTATTTCCGGAAGATACGCCTCTTTCACAGGGGCGCGCCCTTTGTCTGGGGGTTGTGGGCAGGAGCCTTGTTCGGTCTCGAGTTCCTGCTTCTTTACGCTGGCCTTAACTACACATCCGCCTCACGGGCCGTAGTGCTCCTTTACACATGCCCCTTCGTTGTGGCACTGGGCGCTCATTTCTACCTGCCCGATGACAGGCTCACCTGGATGAAGTCGACAGGCCTCGTTCTGGCTTTTTTCGGTGTTGCTGCGGTCATGGGGCAGCACACCATTGTCTTTGATCCCGTTACACTAAAGGGTGACCTTCTGGCCCTGGGAGGTGGTATCGCATGGGGTCTGACGACACTTGTGATAAAAAAGCACCTCGTCGGAGAGATAGAACCAATCCAGACACTCCACTATCAACTGTTCTTTTCAGCCCTGCTGCTGTGGCCCGCTGCCCTTATCCTGGAACCATCCCCAATAAGGGATTTCGGGGCAATTACCGTTATGTCCCTTTTTTATCAAAGCGTGATTGTTGCTGTGGCCAGTTATCTGACGTGGTTTGTTCTGGTTCACCGGTTCAGCGTAAGCCGCCTGTCATCCTTTGCTTTTTTCGCGCCAGTGATGGGAGTTATTGCAGGGGGTACGCTTCTCGGAGAGCCCCTCCCCGCAACCATTTTGCTTGGACTCCTTGGTGTTGGTTCAGGCATATATCTGGTGAACAGATAATAAAATCCTCCGGAATAATGATCCGAGGATTTTATTATGCAGGCTTCGCTGGCATAAACAGCATTAAGTAACTGTGGGGACAGGATATTACGAACATGGCTTTGAATGGACGAAAGAGGAATAATAATGAGCGAGTTCGACGGTACCAGATGGGCTGACCCTGATTTTATCAAAGAATATCTGGATAACGCCGAAGCATATGTACCTTTCAGGCACTCAATGCTTGAGATGCTCCGGTTGTTTTATCTTCACTTCATAAAAGGGAACAGGACAAAGAAGATCCTGGACCTGGGGTGCGGCGACGGTGTTATAGCCGAAGTGATCCTCAGTGCGGACGATGGGGTCAGAGTAACACTGGTAGACGGCGCAGATGAGATGCTTAAAAAGGCCCGGGAGAGGTTTTCAGGTAATGAGAACGTTAAATACGTCTGTGCAAGCTTCCAGGAACTGGTGGTAGGCAGCCTGCTTCCTGCGGACTTTGACCTTGCCGTATCATCCCTGGCGATCCACCACCTTGAACCAGAACAAAAGGAGGCTCTTTTCCGGTATGTGTTCAGTCGTCTCAACTCAGGGGGATACTTCGTAAATATAGATGTCGTGCGGGGGCCAACCGATGAGCTGGAAGGCTGGTACATGGAAGTCTGGAAGGAGTGGATAGAGGAAAGAAAGCGGGCAGGCATGACGGATCAGGATTTTTCGGACATCTCACGACGATACCAGGAGAACGAAGACAACAGGCCAGATACACTGGAGTTTCAGCTGGAAAGTCTCAAGAAAGCGGGTTTCGAGCAGGTAGACTGTTACTACAAATATGGTGTATTCACGGTTTTTGGAGGCAAAAAAGTATAAAGGAAAGTTGTTAGTTTTTAGTTGTTAGTTGTTAGCAGTCTTTCATTTCGGGTTCGGATATTTTACTTTTTCTCCCTCCAAAGTGGTGATCATTAGCTCACCTTTGCCGCCATCCTCGAGGTGGCCCGAATCAAGCACGACCTTTCCCTTCCCCTCCGGCAGATCCACGGCGAACTTTGGCAGTGCCATTTCAGAAGTACAGCTGCGGAGTGCATCAATTAACTGGATTCCGCGCTCTATGGGAGTACGGAAGTGCTCTGACCCCCTCACCATATCTGACTGAAAAAGGTAATAGGGCCTGACCCTCATCGACAGAAGGGACCTGAAGAGGGCTTCGAGAGTATCTGTATCATCATTAATCCCGGCCAGGAGAACGGTCTGGCTGCTCAGGGGTATCCCGGCATCTGCAAGTATCCGGCAGGCCTTGGAACTTTCGAGTGCGATCTCGGCAGGATGGTTGAAGTGCGTATGAATATAAAGCGGATGGAACCGGGACAGCATTCTCGCAAGTTTTTCATCAACCCTCTGGGGGAGTGTGCCCGGGACCCTTGTCCCGACACGGATGACCTCCACGTGAGTAATTTGGCGTATACTGTCCAGAATGCCCTCCAGTTTATCGTCTTCCAGGAGCAGCGGATCACCTCCAGAAAGAAGGACATCTCTTATCTCCGGCTTGCCACGTATATATTCAATACCTTCCCTGATTGTGTCGTCAGTTACTGTCAGGCCCTTGCCCACCTTTCTTTTGCGGGTACAGAACCTGCAGTGGACAGGGCACGTATCTGATATCAGAAACAGGACCCTGTCATGGTACCTGTGTGTCAGGTTAGCCACAGGGCTGTAGGCTTCCTCCATTATGGGGTCTTGTGGGCATGAAGTGTTCCGGGGTGAAAGTTCATCGATATCAGGTACGACCTGGCGGGAAAGCGCCTTGCTGTTATCCTGTGCAAGCTTCAGAAAATAAGGGTTTATCTTCACGGGGTAGGCTTCGCTTACCCGTTTTGTACTTTCCAGGTCCAGTCCAAAAGCACGGGCAATGTCGTCCGGGTCTGTAATGCTTTCATTTAGAAGAAGTTTCCAGGTGGTTGCCAAAATTCGTCCTCCATTTTTTATACTATTTGCAGTTGATGACTTTGTAAGAAGTCATCAACGCGCCCATTGCGGGGCGCCCAAATCGATGACTTGCATTGCAAGTAATTGATTTGTGAGGAAAGTGAAAATGACATTTTTCACTTTTCGCGGAGTAAAAAGCCATGTATGGACTTTTTACGACAATATCACAGTAAAACCAGATATTTTCCCCAGTATGAGTAAAAACAAGACTACACAGGGATAAAAAAGGTTGCAACTGTGGAACCAGTGACACTATACTTTTAACCATCAAGTATTAATGAGGTAGTAGTTTGGCAATCAGCGCCCGTGATTTTCACAAGCTCGAATCCCCTGAAAGAAAAGCCCTCCAGGATATAAACCGCTTCTTGGATCTGGCCCGAACCTTTCGATGGAAGATTTGCGTCGATTTGGGATGTGGTATCGGTTACTACACCATTCCCCTTGCTGTGGAGTGGCAAAAGTCCAGAACCATCTTCGCCGTGGATCGCAGTACGCCTATGCTTGAAGAGCTGGATAAGCGTA
>DAOVVW010000278.1 GCA_030636965.1 Pseudomonadota bacterium
GAAGCTCAACAAGCTCACCCGCCATTGCGTTCTCAAGGCCGTGAACACGGGCGATCCCGTCTCCGGTGGAGAGCACGATACCTGTCTCCTTGATGTCGATGGTTTTTTCAAAGCCTTCGATCTGTTTCTTGATAATCTCGGTAATTTCTCCTGCTCTGATCTGCATATCGTCCTATCTCCTGCTGCTCAGGCTATCCTTTACCTGTTTCAGCTGATTGGCCAGGCTCCAGTCATACACCTGGCTTCCCACGTAGGCCACTATTCCTCCAAGGATACTTTCATCCACCTCGACCTCCAGTATGACCTCTTTTCCTGTCAGCTTTGACAGCGCTTCCCTGACCTTTTTCTCATCCCCCTTGCCAAGAGGAGAGGCAACTACGACCCTGGTCCTTACCCTGTTGTGGATCGTGTCAGCTATACTCTGGTAGGCTGTCGCGATCTCTTCAATACCCATGATCCTGTTTTTTTCCAGCAATAAAGAGACAAACTTTTTCGTCAGGTCCTGAACGCCTGTCTTGTCCAGTATGATCCCTAAAATATCCTTCTTTTCCTGAATGGATACCGTCGGGTCTGCAAAGACAAAGGCAAGCTCCGGCGATTCTTCAAAAAGACCCGCGACCCCTTCAAGATCCCCGCCCACTTCTTCAATGATGTTCTCTTCACGGGCAAGATCTATAACAGCCTGGGCATATCTTCTGGCCAGGACAAAACCTATCACTGTTGACTGCCCTCCAGTTTCTCAAGGTATTCTGCTATGAACCTTGTGTGGTCTTTTTCCTGTATATTTTCCTGGATGATCTCACGTGCGATTGTCACTGCGATCTCGGCTACTTCATTTCTCAGCTCTTCCTGTGATTTCTTGAGCTCCTGCTGGATGGCCTGGCTGGCCTCTCTCTTGAGCTTTTCAACAGCTTCTTCAGCCTCCGAAAGCACACGCGCCTTTTCAGCTTCGCTTTCCTCTCTGGCATGCTCCATCAACTCTTCGACCTCTCTGGAGAGGCCGGCGAGTTTTTCCTCGGCCTCTTTCATCTTGGCCTCGGCAATTTTTTGGGTCTCATCCGCATCCGTGATCAGTTTGCGGATGGTTTCTACGCTATTTTCAATAAAATTCCTGGCGGGCTTTCGCAGGAAGTATATAAGCACTCCAAAGAGGATTACAAAGTTGATGATCCTCATTACCAGATCATAGAGCTGTCTCCCGGTGGTGCTTCCTTCGCCTGCGGCTGCAAAGACAGCAGCAGGAAGTAGAACGGCTGCCAGAACGATAGCTGATCGTATCTTTCCAGGCATCAGGATTTACTCCCAACAGTTCTGCCTATAAGACGTGAAGCAATATCCCGGCCAAGCGCTTTTGCATCTTCTGCCAGCACCTTCCTGGAGTCGGCAGCCTGATCCGCCAGAGACGCTTTAGCTTTTTCAAGCTCTTTGGTGTTGACCTCTCTTGCGCTCTGAACGATCTCCCGGAATCGTGCCAGCGCCTCACTTCTCCCTGCAGCTCTCAGCGACATGGCTTCCTGTTTTGCATCGTGAATTTTCGAATCGTATTCAGCCATACTTTCTCCGGCCATCTTGTCGATCTCAACTTGCATCTCCTTGGACTTATTCACAAGCCTCTCCCTCTCATCAAGGACCCTCAGGATGGGCTTGAAGAGGAGAAAGTTCAAAATAACCAATAAAATCAAGAAGTTAATGAGCTGTACAATTAGTGTAAAATTAATATCGATCAAGTGGGCCTCCGCTCCGTTTCGAAGAACTCCTTTGCGGTCAAAGCGACAATCAAAATAATAAAACGGCTCCGGCCTGTCAACAGTTTTTACCTGCGACGCCGTTTCGTTTGGGCCGCTATCAGCCCTTTACGACAAAAATGAGAAGCAGGGCAACCACCAGAGCATAGATACCTGTTGACTCTGAGACCGCCTGTCCAACAAGCATGGTCCTGGTGAGGAGACCAGCTTCTTCCGGGTTTCTTCCGATAGCCTCACAAGCCTTCCCGGCGGCAAAACCCTCACCGATCCCCGGACCAATGGCCCCGAAGCCCATAGACATCCCCGCACCAAGAAGGGCTGCGGCCCTGATTATTTCAGCACCAGTAATTCCATCCATTTACAATCCTCCCCTAGATATGTTTGTCATATGTGAATTGTTGATACGGTCGTAAAAAGTCCATCCGTGGCTTTTTACTCCGAGGAAAGCGAAAAGTGTCATTTTCACTTTCCTCTCAAATCAACGACTTGCTGTGCAAGTCATTGATTTGGGCGCCCCTCAATGGGCGCTTTGATGACTTTTTACGAAGTCATCAATTGTTGAATCATCTCCCCTTCATGGGAATTGCTATTCGTTATCCGAAGTACAGCTCATTAGTAACGTTCCTAAACAAGCATGATGAGAACCATGGCCACTACGAGAGCATATATGCTGGTTGATTGCGCTACAGCCTGCCCAAGAAGCATGACACGGGTCAAAAGTCCCACTGCCTTTTCAGGCTCCCGGTGATGCCTGACACCGATGATCGCCGATTCTGCCGCGATCCCGGAGCCTATCGACGGTCCCATGGCTCCGAACCCCATACAGATCCCGGCTGAGACGACGGCAACGAACTCAACGAAGCCGGCGTCTGGTTTGGCGGGCATGAACAGAAGCATGAAGGAAACCATGAGGGAAAAGATAACCGGCGTCTGGCTTACAGCCTGGCCGAGGAGCATCAGTGTCGTAAATGGAGCCCGAAGATGGGGCTGGCGCGCAATGGCCTCACAGGCC
>DAOVVW010000149.1 GCA_030636965.1 Pseudomonadota bacterium
AGGAAGCAATGACAATAATAAAACAGGGAATGCGGACCTTGCTGGGTATGACATTCCTCAGGACGGATACAACAGTGTTAGATGAAATGATTACGAAAAGCGTGGCCAGACCCATCGCGATACTGTTTACGACGTTGTTTGTCACCGCCAGCGCAGGACAGAGCCCAAGAACCATTCTAAATACAGGGTTCTCAAGCCAGAACCCTTTCGTAATCTCACGAAGATTACCGCTGCTCATTTGATTGCCTTTCGTGTGTGGCTGATGCCAGTCCCAGGACCCATACCCCAGGACCCATGTTTATTGATCCAAAATCCAATGTCCAAGAACCAAAATCGTAATGCGTGACGCGTAATGCGTAATTAGCAAGGTGTCCAATGTTCTAATTTCTAATGTCTAATGTTCTAAACCCAATTTCCAATTTCGAGTGAAGGGATTTACCCCTCATCCGGCTTATCGGTACTCTGCTCCTCCTCAATAACCTGGGGAGTATATGTGAGGATCTTTTCCTTCTCGTCCCTGAACCATATAAGGCCTTTTTCCACCGCTTCAGATACCGCCCTGGGTGAGATGGTGGCTCCAGTTATCTGATCGATGTCCCCGCCGTCCTTTTTCACCTTGAAGTTTGTGTTATCCAGAGACCTGCCCTTGAACTGGTCCTTGAAGCTGTCCTCAATGATCAGGGATCCCAGCCCCGGAGTTTCGGCATGGTTGAGGATCTCGATACCTCCCAGAGAACCATCGGGGAGCACACCCATCATTACAAAGATACTCCCGCTGTAACCGTCTGGTGCCCTCACCTGGAAGGCTACGCCGTCAGCCGTATCTCCGGTGGCGGCCTGAAACACCTTCACCTCCCCGACCTCCGGCCTCTGAAGATCAACGTAATCCCTGTCAGGATCGATATCCATCTCCGACAGAACCGCCTTAAGGGATCTTATTACCTCAAGCTTGAGCTGGTAGGCAATGGGTTCCTTGGTTACTTCAAAAACTGCTGACAGGGCAAGGCCCGCCACGAAACAGATGGCGGCCAGAACTACAATTAGTCGTCCGATTCCAGAAAACATTATGCAACAACCTTCTTTTCACGCAGGTAACCAAATGTCCGCGGTTTGGTGTACTGGTCAATAATGGGCGTGACAGAGTTCATCAGAAGGATTGCAAAGGATACCCCCTCCGGATAACCGCCGAATAGCCTGATGAAAACCGTAATAGCTCCGCATCCCACACCGAATATGATCATCCCCTTGTTGGTTACAGGACTCGTTACATAATCAGTGGCCATGAAGAAGGCGCCCAGCATGAGCCCACCGGTGAGTATGTGAAAAACGGGGGAAGCGAATTTCTGGGGGTTGATAACCCAGAACATACCGGTCATTACAAATACGGTAACAATAAAGGTCACAGGTATGTGCCAGGTTATAACTTTTCTTGCCAACAGGAAGAGGCCGCCAGCGATCAGTGCCAGGGCGGATACTTCACCCAGACTACCCCCGAAATTCCCCAGGAATGGGGCCATAAGATCGATATTTGCTATATCCCCTATGCTCCCCGTCATGAGCAGATTCGTCTTCATCTCTCCCAAGGGAGTTGCTTTGGTCACGGTATCCAGGGAGAAGGTAAAGGGTTTTGGTTCCGGCCAACTCGTCATAGCCACCGGGAAACTGATAAGAAGAAATACCCTTGCTACAAGAGCCGGATTAAAGGGATTGTACCCCAGCCCCCCGTACACATGCTTTCCAAGGAGAATTGCCACTAAAGCGCCCACTATGACCATCCAGCCCGGAGTGGATGACGGCAGGTTCATTGCGAGCAGAAGGCCTGTCAGAATGGCACTCCCATCCTTGAGTGGGGAAATGTCTCGTCCTCTCAGTTTCAGAACGAACCCTTCCAACACGAGACAGCCCACGATAGAGATCAGCATTACTCTTATGGCATGTAGTCCGAAAAAGTAGATCCCGATCAGGGAACCTGGCACCAGCGCGATAAGCACAGTGTACATCACTCTTTCGATCGTATCCGGAGATCTCAGATGGGGTGATGGCGCAAGTACAGTTTCCATAGGCTCTGTTTTCTCCCTCTTATCAGATCTTCTGGCCTCTTGTAATTATCTCTGCTTTTCCCTGTCTTATGAACTGAACCATATTCCTGTCCGAGGGGCATACATATGCACAACATCCGCACTCTATGCAGTCGTTGATATGATTTTGCTCAAGCTCATCAAAGATGTTCCACTCCACCATGTTACCCAGCGTTTGTGGCATCAGCGAAACAGGGCACACCCTGACGCATGCACCACAGCGTACGCATGCTCTTTGATTGAGGGCTTTCATCTCACCTGGACCGAAAACAAGCAGCCCGCTTGTTCCTTTAAGGACCGGGCTTTCAAAGGAAGTCATGGCCTGTCCCATCATTGGACCGCCGGAAACGATCCTGGCAGCCGGACCCTTCATTCCTCCGGTCTGCTTGACAATATCGGAAAGAGGCGTTCCAATTCTTGCCAGGTAGTTACCAGGACCTGCCGGGACCGATCCTCCCAGGGTCATGATCCTCTCCACCAGAGGTTTTCCCTTTGTAACAGCCTCACAGATTGCTGCCAGTGTACCCACGTTCTGCACTACAACACCCACATCCATGGGAAGTCCTCCCTTGGGGACTTCTTTACCCAGCAGGGCGTAGATGAGCTGCTTTTCAGCTCCCTGGGGATACATTACAGGAAGTTCCGCAACCTCAACGTCAGGGGGAAGATCAAAAGAACGGAAGGTTTCGATGGCATCCGGCTTGTTGGCCTCGACGCCGATAATGGCCTTTTTCGCGCCCACCATCTCCATTGTCAGACGCAGGCCCACAGCAACAAGCTCTGGACTCTCGAGCATCAGCCTGTGATCCGCTGTAAGGTACGGCTCGCACTCGATACCGTTGGCAATCATAAGCTCGATGGGCTTGTCATCCGGCGGGCTCAGTTTAACGTGAGTGGGAAAGGCAGCGCCACCCATACCCACTATTCCGGCATTTTTTACCATGTCGTTCCAGACTTCTGGACCTTTTTCGAGATTGGGGTCGGAGTTGGTGGAGATGTCGAATTCCCTGTCCTCGCCATCAGATTCGATCACAATGGCTGGTATAAGCCTTCCTGATGGGTGGGGAGAAGGTTCGACAGCTTTGACAGTCCCTGAAGTGGGCGCATGCAATGATGCGGAGATAAACCCTGTGGGCTTTGCTATCTCCTGATATTTCAGGACCTTGTCTCCAGCACTGACAATGGGTTCGGCTGGAGACCCGATGTGCTGAGATAAACTCACCAGGTAAAGCTCTAAAAGCGGAAGGGTCTTAACGGCTTCCTTATCTGTGTCTTTGCTGTCTGCGGGGTGTACACCACCTCTGAACTGGCTTTTCAACTTTTTTCCTCTCTGTTATTGAGCAGCCTTGATTCTCCCTCTTTCAGGAGCTCTTTGAGCTCGTCCATAAATTCGTTGATATCCTTGAAGGAGCGGTATACCGAGGCAAACCGGACATAGGCGACTTCGTCCAGTGCTTGCAGCTCTTTCATAACCGTCTCACCGATGTCGGTGCTGATTATCTCCTTGTGCCCCTTTTCCTGAACAGCTTTTTCGATGCGGTCAACTATTTCCTCCATGACAGGGACGCTGACCGGCCGTTTCTGGCAGGCCTTCTGTATGCCAACCAGGATCTTCCCCCTGTCGAAGGGTTCTCGCCTGTCGTCCTTCTTGATAACCATGGGCATGATGTCATCCACCCTCTCGTATGTTGTAAAACGCCGCCCGCAGCCCAGGCACTCACGCCTTCTCCTGATAACATCGTTATCGCCTGATAGTCGTGAATCAACGACCTTATTGTCAAAATCTGAACAGAATGGACACTTCATTGGTCCTCACCTTCAAGGATCTCCAGCTCCAAACCGGCCATGGACAGCATCTCAGCCGCCAATTGGTCCGGGTAACCTCTCCAGGAGACTATCCTCTCCACTCCAACGTTTATCAGCATCTTCGCGCAGATAATACAGGGGCTGTCCGTTGTATATACAGTAGATCCTGACAGGTTGATCCCGTGCTTGGCCGCCTGTATGATGCCGTTCTGTTCCGCGTGAAGACCGCGGCAGATCTCATGCCTCTCCCCTGAGGGTATCCCCAGATCATCCCTGAGGCACCCCACTTCTGTACAGTGGGGTATTCCAGAGGGAGCACCATTGTAGCCTGTAGCAAGAATATTCCTGTTTTTCACAAATGCCGATCCCCCCTGACGACTGATGAAGATACACCGTTCCCGCACGAGCTGGACAATAGGCAGAAAATAATCGTCCCACGAAGGA
>DAOVVW010000212.1 GCA_030636965.1 Pseudomonadota bacterium
ATCAACATGGATGTATATCAACTCGCCCATTGAGGGGCGCCCAAATCGATGACTTGCACCGCAGGACATTATCATCGCGCCCGAGCATGGGTGCCCGGATCGATAACTTGCACAGCAAGTAATTGATCCGTGAGGGAAGCGGAAACCGTGCTTTTCGCTTTCCGCGGAGTAAAAAGCCATGAATGGACTTTTTACGACCCTATCAAAACACTCTGACCCTGGGGGGAGGGCAGGGGATTTTCGTATCAGGTATAATTAAATAGTAAGCCCTGATCTTGTAATGAGTGTAATCGGATATCCTTAATGGGCAAATAAACGCTGAGTTAAATCTGTATCGCTCTTTTGAAGAAATGGAGGGTTCGATATGGTAAAGGGCCGATATGGCAGAAAAGATAAGTTAATCAAGGAAGAGCGTCACGATACTTACAGAAGCAGGGTAAAATTCCGTGATGGCACATTCTGTACAGAATGCGATGCTCTCTATGAAGGAGGTCGGTGGGTTTGGGGCTCGATTGCTACAGGAGAGATAGAAACTGTTTGTCCCGCATGCCGCAGGATAAAGGACAGGTACCCGGCAGGTTATATCAGGATCAAAGGTTCATTTTTCGGGGAGAATCGAGAGGAGATCATTAACCTGATCAGAAATATTGAAGGTAAGGAAAAGAGTAGTCGTCCACTTCAGAGGATCATGGACATTTCGGAGGAGAAGGGCAGCATTACAGTGACAACCACCGGCATCCACATCGCCAGGAGGATAGGTGATGCCCTGTACAACTCATATCAGGGGGAACTCGATATGAACTATGAGGAAGGCCAAAAGAGAATAAGGGTAAATTGGGAAAGATGATAGAATGCGATTATGGTATACAGGGCGATTTAAAGTATTGGGGGAAGGCGTTTTAGATGAATAATTATCCGGTGGTCATTTTTGCATTTGTTGTTCTTGTCATGATTTCAGCATCAGGTGTTTCTGCCGCAGCCCTGGTAAGAGATGTCGCCGAGGCGGCCTACGGCGAGCTGCTTGATGCGGACCTGTCAGTTTCCACAGGGTCTACCGCGGTGGAAGTTGAGGGTGCTGAAGTAGGGCCAGCAGAACTTTCCAGCGAGATGTCCGAGTCGGATAGTAATGCGGTAAGTAGATCATTGGATATTGGAAATTAGAAATTAGAGAATGGAAATTGGGTTTGAACCACAGAGTTCACTGAGAGCATAGAGTAAAAGCCAGGCTTTGGGTTCACCACGGAGACACGGAGGCCACGGAGAAAGAAATTGTTGGGTTAGAGCATTAGATTGACTATTTTACCCTAATCACTAATCACCAATTACTAATCACTCATCACGAACCTCGATCTTGGACCTTGGATTTTGGACCTTGGATTAATAACACGTTGGCCGTTGGACATTGGCCGTTGGACGCTCTCATCTTTTTGCCGGAAGTTGATTCTCCACCAGCCTCGCCCAGTACTCCACCCCGAGGTGAATAATTCCGTCGTTGAAGTCGTAATCGGACCTGTGTGACACAGGTCCTCCCTCCCCTGCGCCGTTTCCGATGAAGATATAGCAGCCGGGAATTTTCTCCAGGTAGTAGGAAAAGTCCTCCGAAGCCATGAGAGGCTGGGTATCCGGGTCCACATTCTCCGGTCCCACGACCTGAACTGCTGCAGCAACAGCTGTTTGAGTTTCCTCTTTAGTATTTACGGTTACAGGGTATCCAGGGAGGAAGGTAAATTCGTATTTGGCCCCGTGGGCGGTGCAAATACCGGAAAGCACCCTGTCGATACCCGTTCTTACCTGCTCTTTGACCTCCGAGGTCTGGGTCCTGATGCAACCTTTCAGCACAGCGGTGTTGGGGATCACGTTGTAAGTGGTGCCGGCATTAAAACAGGTTACTGAGACCACAGCGTTGTCAGTGGGCTTGATATTCCTGGAAACCACCGTCTGAAGGCCGGTCACCGCCTGCGAGGCTATAACTACAGGATCGATACTGGTGTGAGGCATTGCAGCATGCCCCCCCCTTCCCGTTATAGTGATATGGAAGTTGTCTGTTGAAGCCATGATATTACCCGTCCGGGTGGAGAATTTTCCCTCTTCAAGACCTGAGCGGTTGTGCATCCCGAATATTGTCTGTGCGGGGAATTTTTCTAGGAGGCCGTCCTCGATCATAGCTTTTGCGCCGCCGCCGCCCTCTTCCGCGGGCTGGAATATGAAGTAGGCGGTACCGTTAAAATTCCTGGTTTCGGCAAGGTATCTGGCAGCCCCCAGAAGCATCACCACATGACCGTCGTGGCCGCAGGCGTGCATCTTCCCGTCGTTTACCGAACGGTACGCAAAATCATTCTCCTCCTTGATCGGAAGGGCATCCATGTCCGCCCGGAGTGCTATTGTCCTTTCCGAAGAACCCTCCTTCAGAACACCCACCACCCCTGTTTTGCCCAGGCCTCTTTGGACCTCCAGCCCCAGACCCTCCAGGTGCTCAGCTATAATAGCTGAAGTTCTGGTCTCTTCAAAGCCGAGCTCCGGGTGTTTGTGCAGATCGCGCCTCAAAGGAATCAGGTCATCAAGATACGACTGAATGATATCTTGCATCAGCATTGCCTTGGGCCTGACCGAAGGCGGCAGGCCTGGTTAAGTGCTTCTATTTACCGGATAACAGGTCCTGAACTGTGGCAGCTATATTTTCAGCGGTGAAACCGAACTTTTCGAAGTTTACGTTTCCAGGTGCCGAAGCCCCAAACCTGTCTACTCCGATAACGGCACCATGAAGACCTGCATAACGGTGCCATCCGAAGGATGCCGCTGCCTCGACGGCTACTCGAAGCGTAATTTCCGGAGGCAGAACCTCGTTTCTGTAATCCTCATCCTGCTGTTCGAAAAGCTCGAAGCTGGCGAAGTTAACTACCCTGACGCCTATCCCCTTGTTCTGAAGGAGCTCCATGGCGGCAAGGGCAGTCGCAACCTCTGATCCGCTTGCCATAATGATCGCCTGATGGTCGTTGCCGCTTTCAGCAAGAATATAAGCTCCCCTCGATATGGAACTGGCCGGCAGCCTGCCGTCCCGGTTGATCGGCTCCAGATTCTGCCGACTCAGGGCAAAAAAGACAGGGGAGTCGGACTTCATGGCAATTTTCCAGGCCTCAACTGTTTCTGCAGCGTCGCCGGGGCGAAGGTCGATAAGTCCGGGAATCGCACGCAAAGAAGAGATCTGCTCCACGGGCTGGTGAGTTGGACCGTCTTCTCCCACACCGATGCTGTCATGGGTAAATACAAAGATCGTCCTTGCACGCTCCAGGCTGGCCAGGCGCAGCGTAGGGCGCATGTAGTCAGAAAAGATAAGAAAAGTCGCTACATATGGTCTTAGGGCGCCATGAAGGGCCATGCCGTTGGCAACAGCTCCCATGGCATGTTCACGTACTCCGAAGTGAATATTTCTGCTCGCCCGGTCCTCTCGTAGACGCGTAAGGTCGCCAACGATAAGGGTGATG
>DAOVVW010000027.1 GCA_030636965.1 Pseudomonadota bacterium
GGGGGAGTCGTTTTATCCGATAAAATTCTTCCATTGTCTTTCTCCTCGATTGAGGGCTATCGCGTTAAGTCCTAAATCGTGACGCGTGATTAGTGATTGGTAATTGGTGATTAGTGAAACCCAATACAGGCACTGGGCCGGAGGCGCTTGGTTATGGGCTAACAAACAGCACCACAACCTTACTCTTCCTCTCCCCTGGTGGGACAGGAAGCCTGCCGTTGTTGAAAAACATTGAACGGCAGGCGAGGAGAGGAGGATATCCTACCACCCTCCCCTTTGTCCCCTCCCATCAAGGGAGGGGTGAAGAATAAATCTAATCTCCATTTTCCAATCTCGAATTTCGAATTTAATAAGGAAGAACAAATATCACCGACTTCACCGAGTGTCAATATCTTCAGAGATTGACGTGTCTATCGGTTTGCCGAAGGCCGCAAGAGATATACTGACAAGTTCCGCGTACTTTCTACCACGGGGCTTGAAAACAACACCCCTACCCTCGTTATCGTAATCCATACTAACGAGAAGGTGCTGGGTCGAAAGCGCCGACGGCTCCCTGTCGACCCATTCGATCACCAGGACCGAATCAGGACCCATAGTTTCCCGGTAACCGGTTGACTCCAGGTCATTTGTACCTGAAATCCGGTACAGGTCCAGGTGATACAGATCTCTATCCAGGCAGGGGTATTTCTGAAGAATAGTGAATGTGGGACTGGTGACGACATAGCCATCCTGGATGGACATTCCGTTTGCTATGCCTCGAACAAGGGTTGTTTTCCCGGCTCCCATGGGGCCTTCCAACCCAATAACAGCTCCACCGAAGAGATTCCGGCCAAGCTTTCCTCCCAGAGACAACATCTCCTCCGGAGTTGAAACTTTTATGGATTCAGGATCAACCATTCCCCTGTCGAGCCAGAGCCTTGATTATCTCCCTTCTACCAACAACACCGGACACCCTGTTATCTTCCATAACAGGAAGGAAATGCACGCCGCTCTCAGTCATAGCGCTTGCAATGTCAGGTAAAAGGGTATCGGGGCTTATGGTTACAGGATCTTTTGAATAAATGTCCTTGACCTTACTTGCAAGCATCTTCTGAAGTCCATCCTTGAAATGTTCGGTGCTCTCCAGATAGATAACTGAATCGAACAGAGATACCACGGTGGGGAGATGGAGGTTCTTCTCTTTTGCGATCAGGTCACCTTCCGTTACCACACCAAGTAGCCTGCCTTTTTTATCAACGACAACGGCTCCGGTGTTGTGGTCCCTTGCGAAAAGCCGTGCAAGCTCATCTACCCCCATGTCGGGGGTTACCGTCAGGAAAGTTTTTTTCATCATTTTTGATGCAATCAGCATAGCGTCTCCGTCAATATGTTTTTTAAAGTCGGTCCAATATCTTCAAGCAGATCACTTGCAGTAACAGAATGTTCTGTCATACGATCGGCGGCATGATCTCCTGCCGCGCCGTGCAGATAGACTGAGGCAAGGGAACTTGCAACTGGATCAAGACCCCTGGCTAACAGGGCTCCGATCATGCCGGTAAGTACATCTCCGGACCCGGCGGTGGCCATTCCAGGATTTCCCGTCATGTTTATGTAATATGACCCATCGGGCTGTGTAACAATCGTCCTGGAGCCTTTCAGGACAACTACTGCACCGGATTTTTTTGCGCATTTTAGCGCCGCACCAACTCTGTCCGCCTGAACCTGTGCTGTGCTCACACCAAGAAGACGTCCCATCTCTCCTGGATGGGGTGTGAGAATAGTATGACCGCCTCTTGCCTGGATCAACTTCAGTTCTCCATCCAGGGCGTTCAGGGCATCTGCATCAATAACTACCGGTAAATCAGTTGAGGCCAGCACATCCAGCACCAGGCGGGATGTTTCCTCATGAACTGTCAAACCCGGCCCAATGGCCAACGCGTCCATGTCATCAAGGAGGCTCATAATTGCCTGCAATCCGGCATGTGAGATCGTTCCTTCAAGAGTTTCCGGAAGTGGCTCAGTCATGACCTCAAGTGCTGCCGCATCGGCTGCCGTGACGGCGGAGGAAGGCAGTGCAAGTGTGACAAGACCAGTGCCTGACCTTAATGCGCCATTTGAGGTAAGGATACCGGCACCTGCTCTGCCCGTTGACCCTGCCACTACGAGTAGATGACCGTAAGTGCCTTTGTGGGTGTCGGGCCACCTCTCGGTAAAGGCCTCACAGACATCCACCGGCTCCACGGTGGAACCTTCTATTGTCAGCCCATCAGTGGCTGCTTCGGGTATCCCTATATCCCCGACCACAACCTCCCCGGCGTAAGATGCGCCCGGAAAGAGGACCAGTCCGAGCTTTGGATAAGCAAGGGATACAGTAACATCCGCTGTCACCGCCGTTCCCATGGGAAGACCAGTTAGACCATTCAGACCTGATGGAATGTCTACAGAAAAAACGGTTCCTGCAGCTGAACTGATTATTTCCATAAGATCCGCATATATTCCTGCAACATCCCGCTCCATACCGGTTCCGAAGAGGGCATCCACCACGATTTCGGATTCGGAGATCCTTTTCCTGAGTGTTTCAAGATTGCCGCTTTTCGGGACTGTAATGACCGGCAGGTTCAGCTTGCTGATAGTTTTTAACTGCACCTTTGCATCTTTCTTGTACGAACTTCTGGGTTCTGAGAGGAACGTAACAACTTCATGGCCCCGGTCTGAAAGGTGCCTTGATATTACCATTCCGTCGCCACCGTTATTGCCTGGTCCACAGATAACGGTAACTTTGAGGATACCATCGGGGAAGCGCTGCTCAATTTCATCTGCAACACAAACACCGGCGCTTTCCATGAGCACCAGGGACGGTATCCCAAGATCTTCGATTGCCCGGTTGTCTATTTTCCGCATCAGTTGCGGTGTGACCAACCTCAAGCTATTTCTCCAGGATAACAACGGCTATGGCACACTCATCTGTATGAGTGAGACTAAGGTGTATCGATTCGACGGCCATTGAACCAGCTATCTCCTTTGCCTTGCCCGAAAGATCAATGGATGGCTTCCCCGATTCCGAGTTCACAACAGCAACATCAGTCCATTTCATCCCTTCAGAAAGGCCTTTTCCCAGGGCCTTGAAGAAAGCCTCTTTTGCTGAAAAACGCGCAGCCAGATGCAGGTGAGCGCTTCCTTTTGACTTTGAGTATTCAAGTTCTTCTTCTGTAAATACCCGGTCTTCGACCTTTTTCGCCCATTTGAGCAGAATGTCTTTCATTCTCCCGGTCTGTACATGATCGATGCCAACTCCTACTATCATAGCACCCCCTCGATCGCCTTTTTCATCTCTCTCACCGCCGCTTCCATCCCTGTAAACACTGCTCTGGAAACGATGCTGTGACCGATATTGAGCTCTACTATCTCGGCTATTTCAGCTATCCTTCTGGCATTTCTGTAGTTCAAACCATGCCCGGCAACAACTTCAAATTTCAACTTGCTGGCTACTTTGGCTGTATTGATTATCCTCTGGTATTCCTCATCCTGTTCCTGATCAGTTTTTGCATCCGCATACTTGCCGGTGTGTATCTCCACAGCATCCGCGCCAACCCTGTGGCTGGACTTTATCTGGTCAACGTCAGGATCAACGAAAAGACTTACCCAAATCTCAGCGTCCTGCATTAGTCCTGTTATTTTTTTCAGGTACTCGAGATTCATGCCCACTTCCAAACCGCCTTCAGTAGTCAATTCCTCTCTTCGCTCGGGCACCAGGGTCACTGTGTCCGGTTTCACCTCCAACGCGATCTTAACCATCTCCTGGGTGGCCGCCATCTCCAGGTTGAGTTTCGTCTTTACTGTCTGGCGAAGGATATTGAGATCCCTGTCCTGGATATGCCTTCTGTCCTCACGAAGATGGACTATAATGCTGTCCGCACCTCCCATTTCCGCCATAACAGCTGCCTCAACGGGGTCGGGTTCATTAACCAGTCTCGCCTGTCTCACACTGGCTACATGGTCAACATTTACTCCCAGTCTGGTCATATCCGCTCCCTTCGATTGTTATTTGTCGTAAAAAGTCCGTGAGCGGCTTTTTACTCCACGGAAAGCAAAAAGCGCGGTTTTTGTTTTCCTCACGAATCCATGAATTACGGACCAGATCATGGATTCGGGCGCCCACACTCGGGCGCGATGATAATATGCAAGTCATCGATCTGGGCGCCTATCAACGGGCGCGTTGATGACCTATTACAAAGTAATCAACCTTCATGAACCGTTTCATCTCTACTTCGACACCTCGGCACATCGATACTTCTTAACCCGTAACACTCCGATACGCCGTTACTCCGATACGTATTAAATAATATCATCCGGGTATCTGCTGCCCAGTCCTTCAGCCAATTTTTCGCATAGTTCGTTCGATACACTTTCAACGATCTCCTCTGATTCACAGGAAACCGTAAGCCTTAGAACAGGCTCTGTCCCGGAGTATCTGACGTTGAGCAACTGGTCCTTGCCCATAGTGCTCCGAGCCGATTCAAGCAGTCCAGGCAGCCATTCCAGATCTCCCAGTGGAACCTTCTCACTGACTCGAAGGTTCACTAAAACCTGTGGATATCTTTTCCATCCCGTCCTTAAATCGCCCAGGGCAGATCCTGTCTCCACCATGCATTTCACAACCTGTAGAGCTGTAATTATCCCGTCACCGGTTGTGCTGTGATCCAGAAAAATAAGATGCCCTGACGGTTCACCACCCATAACCGAACCTGACTTCAGCATCTCCTCCAGAACGTACCTGTCCCCCACAGCTGAACGTTTGAGATCTACTCCCATTTCCCTCAGCGCTGCTACAAGACCCATATTGGTCATTTCGGTGCCAACAATAGTATTTTCAGGCAGTTCTCCGTTCTGGAGCGCATAACTGGCGCAGATGTACAGAACGTCATCACCGTCTATGATATTTCCGTCAGAGTCACAGAATATAGCCCTGTCGCCATCGCCGTCCAGGGCAAGACCTACATCTGCTCCCTCTTCCAGGACCTTTTTCACCATTTGCTCCGGATATGTGGAACCGCATCCATCATTTATGTTTAGTCCATCCGGAGATGCTCCGATGGTGATGACTTTAGCGCCAAGCTCTTCGAAAATAGTGGGAGCTACAACGTAGGCAGCCCCGTTTGCGCAATCTACAACCATTTTGAGTCCATCGAAGACCATGCCTTTAGGGATAGTATTTTTTGCGTACTCTATGTATCTTCCTTCGGCATCGTCCAGTCTGTATGCCCTTCCGACCCCTTCATGAGTCGGGCGATCCAGGTGCTCGTCATCCGCAATTTTCTCCAGTTGAACTTCACGATCATCCGGGAGTTTTCTTCCATCGGCACCAAAGAACTTTATACCGTTATCCTGGTACGGATTATGGGAAGCGGAGATAACTATCCCCGCATCGGCTCGCATTGTTCTTGTAATGAACGCGATAGCCGGTGTCGGCATGGGACCCACCAGGTATACGTCTGTTCCCATAGCACAGATACCAGACATCAGTGCTGATTCCAGAATGTAACCCGACAATCTCGTATCCTTCCCTATAACGATCCTGGACCTGTCACTATGGTTCCTGAACATTGTACCGGCGGCCATCCCCAGCTTCAACGCAACCTCGGATGTTATGGGATGTCTGTTCGCTTCACCCCGGACTCCATCCGTACCGAATAGCCTTTTATTGTTTTGTATTTCAGTCATTTACATAGTTATCCTGATAATTTACTTTATATATGTAGTGTCATCTGTAGTGTCATCAATTCTGACTGGGTTGTAAAAAGTCCATCCATGGCTTTTTACGACAACAACAACGACTTCTTGCGAAGTCATCAATACTCTACTGAGGCTTCTTTTTATCCTGGTTCTCGCCCACAGGTACGATAGTGACTGTAACCTTCACACTTGATGAATCTACGTTTCTGACCCTGTCGTCGGGAAGTACGAGCCCTACTTCTCTTTCAATTGATTCGATGGATCCCTTAATATCTACAGGTGCCGTCTGGATCATCGTTATTCCTGCGAGGCTGGATCGGGGTCCCGCAAGTTCCGCGAAAAGAGGGTCTACCGCCACTGCGCTGACTTTAAAGCCTCTCGATGGAACTCCCTCCAAAACAGGCTCCACGGGAAATCTCTCCTGACCGGACCTTTCCAGTACAATTGTAATTGAGGAAGGGCTGATCCTGATCACTTTGGTCATCTCCGGAGCCTTAATGGAGCCGGGATACAGTTCAAATGTTGTTATACCCTCAAGGGCACCATCAAGATCCAGAGGCAGTGTTATGCCCATCTGAGATATCCTGGATACAAACCTTCTGGGGCCTGAAAAACGTACATTTACCAGTTCGGCCGGGTGTTCCACCATCTCCAGTTCCGATGACAGATTCTGAACCTCAACAGGAATAGACAGGCTCATCTCCATCTGCCTTCCTCCGGAGCCCCTGGAGATAACTGACCACAGGAAGATTGCAAGGAGAAGCGAAAATATCTTAATGCCCAGGTTCTTTCTAAGAACGTCCAGCAAATCGTAACCTCTCTATAAGACTTTTTGGAGCCTGACCGTTTTCACCGGCCAGCAGTTTTTCAAGCAGTCGTTTGAGTTCATCAGGTTCAAGCCGTGAGTAGATCCTGCCCTCGCAGGCCAGTGATATTTTTCCAGTTTCTTCGGAGACAACTATGACCACGGCATCAGTTTCCTCAGTAAGGCCCAGCGCCGCCCTGTGGCGGGTTCCGAGGATCTTTTCAAGGCGGGGATTCAGCGTAAGGGGAAAGAACACCTGGGCTGCCGCTATCTTTCCACCGCTTATCACAACTGCACCATCGTGTATCGGAGAAAAGGGCATGAAGATCGACATCAGAAGATCTTTACTGACTGCGGCATCGATTCCTGTACCCTTCTGAATGTAGTTCTTAAGACCTGTTGACCTTTCCAGCGCCACCAGGGCTCCTATCCGGCGATTGGAAAGGGATCCGGCGGCCCTGACGATCTCGTCAAGAACCCGCCTTTGCTCGCTGGGATTTGATCCTGTAAGCGGATTTGTTCCCACCAGGGCAAGGGCATGCCTGATCTCATTCTGGAAAAGAATAACTATTACAAGAACGATAGACCCCAGGAAGTTTTCAAGGATCCAGACAAGGGTACTCATCTCCGCGCCCTGCGCGAGCAGGTAACCGGCCCCTAGTACGACAAGGCCGAATACCATCTGAAGTGCCCTGGTGCCTCGGATCAGGAGAAGTGTCCAGTACAGGATGAACGCAACAGCAAGTATATCCAGCACGTCCTTCCACCAGAAATCCGAGAAGAAACTGTCCAATGCTGTGATCAAGCTTTCCATTCAGCAACCCTTTGAGCGATCCTGACTGCCTTTAAGGTTTCAGCCACATCGTGAACCCGGACCATGTCAGCCCCGCTCATGACCGAAGCCACAGCCGCAGCGAGTGATCCTTCCAACCTCTCATGGACGTCCAGGTCCAGGATATCGCCAATGAACGATTTTCTTGAAGCTCCAACCATTACTGCTGTCCCCAGTGATCTGAGTTCCCCTACTCTGCCGATCAGCTCTATATTCTGCTCCGTTGTCTTGCCAAAACCAATCCCGGGATCCACACAGATCCTTTCTTTTCCGATACCAGCTCCTGTTGCCCTATGAACAGCCTGATCAAGGTAGTTATAGACTTCCCCCATCAGGTCTTCGTACTCAGTTTGCTCCTGCATTGTTTCCGGACTACCCCGGGTATGCATCAGAAATACTGAAGCCTCGCTATCTGTTGCGACTTTCGGCATCTCCTGATCGAAGGTCATTGCGCTAATGTCATTAACTATTGTAGCTCCCGCATCCAGAGCCTTCCTGGCTACATCGGCCTTTGTAGTATCTATAGATATGTACTGTACTCCAGCCTTGGCAAGGTCCTGGATCACAGGAATGACCCTGGAA
>DAOVVW010000183.1 GCA_030636965.1 Pseudomonadota bacterium
ACCGTTTAGGTATTTCATGCCTTTAGCGAGATTGCCGTCAGGTGTTTCAATGAGCAGGTGATAATGGTTTCCCATCAAACAGTATGCATGACAGATCCATCCGAAGCGTTTGACAACAGTATCCATGAGCTTAATAAACTTCCTCCAGTCACCTACATGGAGGAAGATCATTTTTCTACCGTTTCCCCTGCTTATGATATGATACAGAGCACCTTCATATTGAATGCGGAGCGGCCTGGCCATAATGCTGAATCCTCCTTAATAGATACATCTGGTCGTAGCAAAGGTATGAGCAAAATAATCGCCAAAAAACAAAAAAGTAAGAAAGTGAGGTTTGACCCCAGTGCTAGTGCTTAGAATAGAGCGAGAGAAAAAAGAGGAGAAAGAGCTTTCACCTGTTGCCGCTCTGAATTCTCTGTCAAAGGGCCGTCAACATGAGGAAGAGGAGCACGAGTACCGACTGGCCTTTGAACGCGACAGGGACAGGATTGTTCACTGCAGCGCCTTTCGAAGAATGGAATACAAGACCCAGGTTTTTTTCTATCATGAGGGGGATTACTACCGCACGAGGCTCACCCATTCCCTTGAGGTTTCCCAGATCAGCAGGTCAGTTGCTCTTGCCCTGAACCTCAATGAGACACTTGCTGAGGCCCTTGCGCTTGCCCATGACATGGGTCATACACCCTTTGGACACTCAGGCGAGAGATCGATGGATTTTCTCATGAAGGATCATGGAGGGTTCGAGCATAATCTTCACTCCCTGAGGATCGTTGACCTTTTGGAATATCGTTATCCAGAGTTTCCCGGTTTGAACCTCACCTGGGACGTAAGGGAGGGGATCGCAAAACACAGCACCGATTACGATAAGCCCGAGATGGGCATGTTCGGCGATACACAGCCCTCCCTCGAATCCCAGATAGTAGAGATGGCTGATGAAATAGCCTATAATAATCACGATCTCGATGACGGTCTTACTTCGAAGATGATCAGTAGTGAACAGTTGGAGGATGTGGAGATCTGGAAAAGGGTGACCGATAATATCCTCAGTGAAAAACCATCGGTAAGCCCTACAATGCTAAAGCACGAGGCGATCCGAAGGATAATTAACTGGCAGGTGAGTGATCTTATTGCCAATATTAGCAGGAATCTGAAGAAGTTGAAGATAGAGGATCGAGACGACTTGAAGGAGGCTGGTGAGCGTATTGCTTCTTTCAGCGAGGAAATGTCGAAGATCAACAGAGAACTCAAAACCTTTCTGATGGAGAATCTGTACAGCCACTATCGTGTTATCCGCATGTCAGAGAAAGCCCATCGAATACTCACTGACCTTTTTAACGCCTATCTGGATAAACCTGCCCAACTTCCACCACACGTATTTGACAAGGTTAAAAAGGATGGGAATGTCAACAGGATTGTCTGTGATTACATCGCCGGCATGACCGATAAATTCGCCCTCGATGAACACAGGAAGCTTTTCGATCCCCTGGAAAAAGTCTAGAATTTTTGCACTCCCGGCTTGACTTCAGGCTAATGAGCGGTACATTTTTAGTATCTGGCAGACTTCGACAATGAGCGTACTGGTATCCACTTTTCGGATGCTCAATAATAAAAACCAGACAAGGCTGCAGGGCGAAAGGAGAATATAAATGAGGAAATTTGTGATTGTTGTTTCTGCGATTACGATATTTATAAGTGTGCCTTTGATCATCTCCGCCGCCGATCAGGGTGGTTCAGGGGCGAAGGTGGCAGTCCATGTGGGAAGTTCGGGAACCACATCTCTGCCAGCGGAAGTAGACTTCGAAAGGGCAAAAAGTGTTTTTCAAAAGACCTGTTCGCAGTGTCACAGTCTTAAGCGGCCCCTGGGAAAGACAAAGGTCAGGGCCGGGTGGGAAAAGACCGTAGACAAGATGAGTAAGAACAACAAGAAGCGTTCCGGGAAGGGGATCTCCTCTATGGACAGGGAAGAGATCGTAAACTACCTCACAGCCAAGAACACCTTTGAGGCAACATGCTCGAAATGCCACGCTCTTTCCAGGCCACTTGGCAAGACCAAGAACAGGGCTGCATGGGAGAGAACAATAAAGCGGATGTCAAAGAACCACAAGGCAAAATTCGGAAAGATTCTACCTGATGATGTCCAGGCCAATATTGTTGGATATCTGGTTGAGAATGCGGGGAAATAGCCTAAGTTGATAGTTGTTGGTTATTAGTTGTTGGTAATGGAATCATCCTTACTGCCTTCTAGTGGATTGACCTATCTAACAACTATCAACTAACCACTAACAACTTGTTTTATGTTGTAGACGTACTCCGTATCCCCCGCTGTCTCCACGCGGGGGATATTATTTTGTGCCCCCTGAGATCTTTCAGGGAGGCGGCATACCCGACCGAAAACTCCCCGTATCTGTTGTTTATATCATCCATGGTTTCCTGGAGTGACTCACGCTTTTGTTCTTCGTGGATCAGGGAAGGCTGACGGGTTCCGAATTCCAGGGAACCCAATGATATTCCCAGAAGCCGTACTGGTTGGAAGAGGGAAATGCCAGCCAACACCCCGCAGGCCCCACGGTAGATCTGATCCGTAGTCCATACAGGACAGGCAAGACTCCTCTGGCGTGAGAAGGTGGTAAAATCCCCGTAGCGGACTGTAAGGGTGATCCTCCTTCCACTACAGTCGTAACGGCGGGTTCTCCTTCCCACCATTTCCGACAGGGTCAGAAGAACCTGTTTCATGAGTGAGCGATCGGAAATATTCCTGCCGAGGGTGACCGAATGGCCGACGCTTTTTACTTCGTCGGTTCCATGGAAAACCGGACTCAACAATGACGAATCCCCACCCCGGCCCATACTGGACAAAACATTACCGAGAATCCCGAAGTGGCTGACAAGAAGCTCTCTGGGAAACCTTCCCAGTTGACCGCATGTTTCAATCCCGAGGGAACTGAGTTCCCTCACTGTCCTGGGTCCAATTCCGCAAAGCTCCTTTACAGGAGTCTTTTCCAGGATAGCCGGGATATCAGAAGCTTCAAGAACGGTTATGCCATCAGGTTTTTTCAGGTCGCTTGCGAGTTTGGCCAGAAGCTTATTGGGGGCGACACCTATTGAACAGGTGAGCCCCACTTCTCTCATGATCCGATCCTTTATTTTATTCGCCAGGGACCTGGGAGAAGAATAATGCGAGAGTATCCCCTCAGCCTTCATGAAAGCTTCATCAACGGAATATGGCTCCACATCCGGAGTGAAGGATTCCAGAACGGAGAGCATCTGCCTGGATGCGTGTGTATACTTCCGGTGGTCAGCCTTAACAAGAACGAGATCCGGACACCTGCGCCTCGCCTCGCCGACCGTCATGCCCGTTCCCACTCCCCACTCCCTTGCTTTATAGGAAGCTGTTGTAATTACTGTCCTTACCCCGGGCCCGGCCACGGCAAGGGGTCTTGTGCGGAGCCTGGGATCGAACTTCTCTTCGACCGAGGCGAAGAACGCATCCATATCGATGTGAAGGATGGTCGGTATCATGCCCTGTATTCCACCTTTTCGAGGGTCCAGGCCAGGGAAGTATTATTCAGGACAAGCTCGAACAGATCGGCACCATCGCTTACCGCAAAATGGTAAAGCATTTCGGTGCCGCACCTTTCAGTCCACGTGTAGGTTGTTTCTTTAACGGTGTATTTCCTCCCGTTCCATATAAACCAGGCGGGTCTCACCTGGTTCCCCGACCCGAAAACTGCTCCCACTACCACCTTTTCGGAAAGACCCTCTATTCTCAATTTTTCAAAGTCTCCTGTTGTTATTGTCGCAAAAAGTCCGTGAGCGGCTTTTTGCTCC
>DAOVVW010000068.1 GCA_030636965.1 Pseudomonadota bacterium
CCCGACTGATCGTTCTGACAATATCAGTCCCGACGGGACAACTGCTCGTGAACGCGAGGGCGATATGGACAACAGCGGTCATACTGTTATCGCCTGGCTACAGTCCACTACCGGTGGATCAAAGATGTTCATGAGCGAACGGAACGACTCTTCTGCGGGTTGGACTCATCCCACTGACCTCACAGATTACATCAGTCCCGATGGAGGGTCAGGAGCACGACCTCCTTACGTTGCGGTTGGAGGTAACGGTAACGCTATTGTTGTCTGGCGTGAAGTAAACGGCAGCCGTGACCAGCTTTATTTGAGCGAAAAGAAATAAGCCGTATTTCACATTTCGGGGTCAGACCCTATTCCGATTTTCTGTATTATCCCTGGTTTCCTTGCCATGCACCAGTATGAGGATGTATCATGCCAAAATAATCAAAAGTGCTCTGACCCCGGTAAATTGACGCCGGTTGGTCGAACGTTGAAGGAGTTTTTTTGACAGATCCGAAGGCCGAAAGAAACAACAGCAACTCTTCACAAGAGGGAAAGGCTCATTCTGCCGGTAATTTGGGGGAACTTCTGGCACAGACTATCCACCTTCTCGAGAATCTCGGGCCTGAACTAACAACCAACATTGAAAAATTAAGACTGCTTGAAAACCGCCTTGAGGCTGAGCACTTTCACCTGGCTGTTCTAGGTCAGTTCAAGAGAGGGAAAAGCACATTACTTAACGCCCTTTTGGGTGAAGAGATCCTCCCTGCCTCAGTGGTGCCGCTAACAGCCATACCCACGTTTATTCGCTGGGGTCCTGAGCAAAAGATCCTTATTATGTTCGAGGACGACAGGCCGCCGGAGGAATTCGTACCCGATGAAGAAAACGGCCTCACGGATTATCTGAACAGGTTCGTCACTGAAGAATCAAATCCGAAAAACACCAAGAAAGTGCTTCAGGCGGAGGTATTTCATCCCTCAAAGCTCCTTTCAGGGGGGCTCGTTCTCATCGACACACCCGGTATCGGCTCTACCTACCAGCACAATACCGTGACAACCCTGAACTTCCTGCCCCAGTGTGATGCTGCTCTTTTTCTCGTTTCCGCTGATCCGCCGGTGACTGAAGTCGAAATAGATTTTCTGCGTGAAGTAGCCACGAAGGTCTCCCATCTCTTCTTTATCTTCAACAAGACGGACTACCTGAGAGACCAGGACAGGGAAACTGCGCTTGCCTTTTTCAAAGGAGTGCTGACAGAACAGGCCGTGATCCCTGAAAACGCTCCCATATTCCCTCTTTCAGCGCTTAATGCCCTTGAGGCAAAGCAGAATGAAGATCAGGAGCTTCTTGAAACGAGCGGACTTGAGGGGGTCAGAGCACATCTGGTTGATTTTCTGGTAAACGAAAAGGCCAGGGTCCTCGCCGAGGCCCTGGCAAGGAAGGGCGCGGATATAGCCGCCCAGGTGCTTATGCAGCTTAACCTCACGTCACGCTCACTGCAGATTCCGATCGAGAGCCTGGGCGAGCGATTGTCCCTTCTTGAAGAGAAGATAAGGGAGGCCGAGAGACAGAGACTTTCGGCAGGAGATCTTCTGACGGGCGACAGGAAGAGGACCGTGGAGTTTCTGGAGCGGCAGTCGGCAACCCTGAGGAATAAAGCCGCGGTGCATTTCGAGAGTGTGCTCCTTGAAGCCACCGCCACATCAAAAAGTGGTGAGTCCATTGACAAGCAGGCCCGTGAGGCTCTCACTGAAACAATTCCCGACTTCTTCGAACACGAGCTTGGTGAGGTCATGGCAGAGTTTGACGAACACGTGGCCCGGATCCTGAAACCGCATCAGACAAGAGCAGATGAACTCATCGAGGCCGTAAGTAAAGGGGCTGCTGAACTTTTTGAGATCCCCTACCAGGCACCAGAAAGCGAAGGTTCCTTCGAAGCCGCAAGACAGCCCTATTGGGTAACCCACAAATGGAGCTCATCCCTTAACCCCCTTCATTCAGGTCTTTTCGACTGGATACTACCTGCCGGATTAAAGAGATCATTGATACTGAAGCGCCTCATGGGACACCTGGAGGATCTGGTCATTCACAACGTGGAGAATCTGAGGTGGGCCACGCTCCAGAACCTGGATCACGCCTTCAGAAAATTCATATCCGATCTGGACGACGGACTTTCCGAGACCATCTCGGCCACTCACGGTGCAATTGAGGCCGTGATCGAGCACAGAAAAAACCATGCTGAAAATATAGCTGAGGAGATGTTTCAACTTGAGTCCTCTATCGAAAACATGACAACTCTGGAAAAAGCCCTCAGAAACTTTACACCCTGATATACTCTCCATTATATAAGCCACTTCCCATAAGGAGGATTGAGATGCGCAGAAATATTCTACTAATATGTATTTGGGTGCTTGCCATTGTGATGGCTGCTGTACCAGCAAGTGCTGGAAACTGGTACTTCGGAGGTGGGGTGGATGTTGCTGGTGTGGAAAGCAAACAGCCATTCCTCACCGACCAGAACGGTTTTGGACTTATCCTTAACGGCGGATACAGGTTTACCGAGAATATTTCTCTCGATGTCGCTATTTCGAGCCTGGCGTTGGAGGATACAGGGGGGGCGGATATCACATATTCCATTTTCAGTATCGGACCGAAAATAGATTTCCTCTCAGTCTACAACAACGGCTGGTCCCCCTGGGTTCTGTTCGGCCTGACAAGTCACGTCCTCTCCTGGGACAACTTTTTCGATGAAGTTGACGGTAGCGGAATTTCCTTCGCCCTGGGTGCCGACTTCAGGGTAACCTACTCCGGCGTGATACAGGTCGCCCTGAGGACACACTCCTTCGATGGAGAATGGAACTTCAACGCCGTGGACTACGATACTGACACAACTGAATTCACTGTAAGTTATATCTGGAATACGTGGCGGTAGTGAGTGGGTCAGCGCCTAATGCCCGATGTCCAAGATCCAAAATCATGATGCGTAATGAGTAATGCGTTATGCGTGACTTGTGATCGGTGATTAATCAAAGTTTCTGGTTTCTCGTTTCCAGTTTTTTATTCTGACTACTGACTTCTGGATTCTGGAATCCGCCCCAACCCGGAGGTACAAAATGAAATGGTTCATTCTACTTCTAAGTAGTTGTTTCATACTGGCAACGTTCACTTCACCCTCACAAGCCATGGAAAAAGATATCATCAAAACGTCAGATGGGAACCTGACCATAACCTTTGTTGGACACGGAACCCTGATTTTCGAGTTCGGGAAAAAAGTGATTCACATCGATCCCTATAGCAAGCTCACGGATTATACGTCTCTACCGAAGGCCGATGTAATCTTTATAACTCATGAACATCGAGATCATCTGGACTTATCTGCGCTGGAAAAGATCCGAACCGATAAGACAGGGTTCATACTCAACCAGGCAGCCGCTGATAAACTAGGAAGCGGCAAAGTGATGAAGAACGGGGACAGAATGGAGATCGCGGGCCTGACCGTAGAGGCTGTCCCGGCCTACAATCTGGTCCATATGAGGAGCGAGGGAGTTCCATTTCATCCTGAAGGCAACGGCAACGGATATATTATCACCTTCGGCGACAAGAAAGTTTATGTTGCAGGCGACACCGAGAACGTACCGGAGATGAAGGCCTTAAAAGACATCGATATCGCATTTTTGCCCATGAATCTGCCTTATACAATGACACCGGAGATGGTTGCTGACGCAGCAAAGGCATTCCGGCCGACAATACTCTATCCATATCATTTTGGAGAGACAGGCACTTCAAAGATCGTTGAACTACTGAAGGATACCAGGGATATCGAGGTAAGAATCAGAAGTATGAAGTAGTGTTTGAACTGTCCAAGGTCCAACGTCCAACGCCCAACGTGATGAGTGATTAGTAATTGGTGATTAGTGATTAGTGATTAGAGTAAAATGGTCAACCTAATGCTCTAACCCAACAATTCTCTCTCCGTGGCCTCCGTGTCTCCGTGGTGAACCCAAGGCCAGGCTTTTTCTCTGTGCTCTCTGTGAACTCTGTGGTTCAAGCCCGGTTTCTACTATTTTCTATTCTACGAAATCCTCCAGAACAGGGCCCTTCTCCGCCTCCAGGAGTTTCAGGGCAGCTACAAGCACTCTGGTCTGGAGAGCAGGGTCGTCGGGAAGACCCAGGGGGCGGCCCAGTTCGAAGGGCACCCACAAAGCCCGGGGTGGCCTTATTATTTCGGTGTGCTCCCGTATCAAGCTGATCTGGGTCGTCGCTACACCTTCCTCTTCCAGGTAATGCGCAAGCCCGCCCACGGCGCGCGTGCAGTTTGGTCAGACAGGAACCAGGATGACAGCATCAATCGAATCTCCTTTAAGCAATCCGGCCAACTTGCGGGCCTGCTGTTCCATGTCTCTGGGATCGGTGGCTCCCATAAAGGAGAAGTGGTTATTCCCAACGCTTCGGGCAACGCCACCTTCCACCAGTTCACTTAACCGATCTATAGGGAATATTACGTTAATGTCCTGAGCGAATCCCGTCCGGTCGAAATTGGGAGAGATGTGGGACATCACAAGGTCGCTGCCTTTAACACCTCCAGGGATAATACGGTAATCAGCAGAGTCTTTCCCAAAGTCGGGATCACTTGGTGGATGAATTCCGGCTGTAGATATTATAGATATCCTGGCATCCTTCAGGTCCGGGCTCCTGGCCCAGGGTGTCGTCTCAAATTCCGGACATTCCAGGGCGGCCAGATACGAACGTTTTGGTTCTGGTATGTCGCTCAGTTTCACCATATCAACTCCACTCCTTCAGTTTGCCTGAAATATATTCAATTACAGATTCGTGTTCTTCTTTACCGCTTCCGCTAATTGTTACAGGTTCACCAAAGGCAAACCGGACTCTTTTCGACAGGTCTATCCTGCCAAACTCCTTGACTATCCTCCCGATACCCCACGCATCTGTCTTCAGGGCAACCGGGACAACCGGCACCTGGGCACGCCTTGCCAGCTTTACCCCGATAGTGTTGAATTGTTCAAGGTCGAGGCCCAGGCTCCGAGTAGTCTGGGGAAAGATAATCATTGATGTGCCGCCACGGAGCTTCTCCTGCCCCCCTTCCAGAACTGTCCTCAGATCCTCTCTGGGATTTACTCTACCGACAAGGACCGGATCCCTGCTCCTCATAACGTGCTTGAAAACTGGGTACTGGACCAGGTTTTCCTTGACGACGAAGGTTACTTCAAGGAAGGATTGAATTATACCCGGGAGCACCATGGTCTCCAGGGTACTCATATGGTTCCCGATAAACACACAGGGGGAATCCAGTTTCCTGAGGATATCGAGGCCCTCAACTGTAACATCCACCCCCACTGACTCAAGGGCCTGGAGTACTTTGAGACTGCTGTCTGCCCAGGCTTTGCTGTCGTAAAGACCCTTTTTTGCCTTGCTCGACGATCTGAAAATGATATCCAGGAAGGCGCTATACATAACGAGGTTGGGAAAGAGCCTGGCGAACCCGGAGATCTTTCGTTGAGGAGTTCTGTATATATCGCCAGAAACCAGATGCTTCATTGTAAATAGCATGTGTTAATTGAAAGGGTCTTCATAAGGCAATTCCAGCTCAGGGTGACAGTTCCCTGTATCGGAAACAGTCCACAGTGTGATCGTTGACCATGCCCGCGGCCTGCATAAAAGCATAACATATTGTCGATCCCACGAACCTGAAACCTCTTTTTTTGAGATCTTTACTCATGATATCCGACTCAGATGTGCTCGGGGGGATCTCATCCAGCGTTTTGAAGGTATTAACAATGGACTCTCCCCCTACGAAGTCCCAGATGTAGGCTTCAAAGCTCCCGCATTCCTTCTGGACCTCGAGGAAAACCGTGGCATTGGAGACTGTGGACTCTATCTTCAACCTGTTGCGGACAATCCCGGCATCCTGCATCAGCTTCTCATCTTTTCCTGCTGTATAGCGGGATAGTTTTTCCGGATCAAAGTTGTCCAGGACCTTTCTGAAATTCTCCCGCTTCTTCAATATTATCTCCCAGGAGAGTCCGGCCTGAAAGGCATCCAGTGTCAG
>DAOVVW010000004.1 GCA_030636965.1 Pseudomonadota bacterium
CTCAACAGCGGGACATACTTCCAGAGTATGTATTCGGCTGCAGCCTGGGCCGACGTAGAGATGGGACTTATCAAGTCATTCGTCTTCGGGCTCCTCGTTGTGTGGATTTGTACGGCAAAAGGGTTTTTCCTGCACAGGGAAAGAGCCGGCGGCTTCGGCGCGGAAGGTGTGAGCAGGACAACGACCAATGCGGTGGTAATGGCGTCAGTTACGATCCTCGTGTGGGATTATCTGATCAGCGCTATGATGTTATAAACAAAGTTGTTAGTTGTTAGTGGTTGGTTGTTGGTTAATGACTATCAACTAAAAACTTGCAACTAACAACTGGTACCAAACCTGGAAAGGTAAAACACCGAAATATGAGTGCCACTGAAAAAGTAAAAGTTGTCGAATTAATAAATGTAGACAAGGCTTTCGGGGACCAGATCGTCCTGGAACACGTTAACCTCCCCATTTATGAGGGAACCACCACCGTCATTGTTGGGCCGAGCGGGACTGGTAAAAGTGTGACGCTCAAGCTGATGATGGGTCTGATGAGACCGGACAGCGGACAGGTAATAGCCTTTGGTCAGAACATCTCCAATATCAGCACCAAGGAGCTGAGAAGTATAAGGATGAATTTCGGCGTCCTGTTCCAGAATGTCGCACTATTTGATTCCATGAATATTTTCGACAATATTGCCCTACCCCTCCGTGAGCGAACCGACGCAACTGAAGAAGAGATACGCCGCAATGTCCAGGAGAAACTTGAGATGATGGGTCTGGCCGGATCCGATGATAAGTTTCCGGCACAGCTCTCCGGAGGTATGTTGAAAAGGGCCGGACTGGCTCGGGCCCTCGTCCTGAATCCCAGGATCGTCTTTTTCGATGAACCAACGACCGGCCTGGATTCAAACAAATCCGCGGAGATTTACAGGCTGTTTCACCAGACCCAGAGAGAACTCAATTACTCCGCCGTGATAGTTAGCCACGATGTACCGAAGATCTTCAAACTCTCAGACTATGTCGTCCTGCTTTCCGAGAAAAAACTTCACGGGTGTGTCTCACCCGAGGACTTCCAGCTGTCGGACAACCCGGCTATAAGACTTTATGTGGAAAAGAATATCGGACCGATCTATTCCAGCTTAAGAGAGGAGGCGGGTTTTTATGAAACGTTTTAATATTGAAATCGCCGTAGGCATCTTCATGGTTGTAGGTTTTCTGTGTTTTACATGGATCTCGATCAAACTTGGAGATGTAAACCTTTTCGGGAAGGACACATATCCCCTGGAAGCACGCTTTAACTCAGTATCAGGGCTCAAGGAGGGAGCCACTATTGAGATAGCAGGTGTACGGATAGGCAAAGTATCCTCCATCAATCTGGACAGTGAGGATTACGAAGCCGTCTTGCAACTGGACATCGACAAGGGAATAAGGCTCCAGGAAGACAGTATTGCCTCCATCAGAACCGCAGGTATTATCGGGGACAGGTTTGTGAACATCTCACCCGGAGGGCTTGACGAATTCATCGAGCCCGGCGGTGAACTGGAGGAGACTGAATCAGCCATCAATCTTGAGGAATTGGTAAGCAAATATATATTTGAGGCTGAATAAAATGCATAAACATCGTTTTTTCACTGTGATCACTGGTATCTTTCTCGCTCTGGCCTTTGTACTGGTCGTTGTTCAGCCAACGCCGTTATGGGCCCAGGAGACTGACACGACCGTGTCCGGAGATGCTGCCTCCCGGGAAAACAAAGATGATTTTGACGACGATTTCGATGACTTCGACGATGAAGACGAAGAATTCGTGACTATTTCTGATCCCCTCGAACCCATAAACAGAGGGTTCTTCTGGTTCAATGACAAACTGTACTTCTACCTGATAAAGCCTGTTACAAGGGTCTACAGAGTAGTCCCGGAGAAGGCCCGGGTCTCAGTGTCCAACTTTTTTTCTAATGTCTTCACTCCCATCAGGTTCGCGAACGCACTGGTACAGCTCAAGTTCAGGGATGCAGGGACAGAACTGGGCAGGTTGCTTATAAACTCTACAATAGGCATAGGTGGACTTTTCGATCCGGCAAAAAATATTTACGGGATCAGGAAAAAAAGCGAGGATTTCGGTCAGACCCTCGGCCACTACGGAATCGGTCAGGGTTTCTATCTGGTCCTGCCCATTTTTGGGCCCTCCAGCCTTCGAGACGGACTCGGCGACGCGGTTGATGCCTACTATCTCAACCCAATATATACTCTTGACCTGAAAGACCGGGATAAATATACACTTTGGGCTCTTGACCAGATTAACGCCCTTTCTCTTGATAGGGATACCTACGAGGCCATCAAAAGAGAATCCCTCGACCCGTATGTCTTCGTCAGAGATGCCTATTCACAGAATCGCGCAGGCAAAGTCAGAAAGTAGTCTGAAATAACTTGACCCTTGCAGTCAGTATTGTTAAGTTTATCATTATGTGCCCAACTAACAAAGACTGAAGGGAAGGCAAATATGAAGAAAATTACCTCAACCATTGTTGGTATCCTGTTAATACTGGGATTGAATGCACCGATCCATGCCGCAGCTCCTACTGATCAGCTAAAAAAATCCCTCGATGGGGTTATTGATGTACTCAGGGAGCAGGGTCTGGACAGGGAGGTCAGGCGAGAGAAAATCCGTGTCCTCTTCAGAGAGAGGTTCGATTTCAAGGTAATGTCCCGAAGAGTGCTCGCCAGGAACTGGAAGGAAGCCACACCCGACATACAGGACAGATTCGTAATTCTCTTTGCCGATCTTCTCGAGGCGACCTATATAGGCAGGATAGAGGAGTACTCCGATGAAAGGGTGGATTACATTAAGGAGCGAATAAAGGAAAAACGAGCTATTATTAATACTATGATTGTGACCAAGAGCGTTGAGATACCCATCAATTACAAACTAACCCTAACCGGCGACAAGTGGCTCGTTTACGATGTGGTCATCGAAGAAGTCAGCCTGGTCAGGAGTTTCAGGAGCAGCTACTCTGAGATAGTAAAAAAAGAAGGCTTTGAGGGGCTCCTTGCGAAAATGGAGGACAAGGCAGAAGAATTGAAGTCCACCGATGGAAAAAAGAAAAAGTGAACTTATGACAGAAAATCCGTGTTCCGTTGACAGCTGTGTATCCTTTCTATGTGAAAAATCTAAAAAGAAGGGCGCTTCCTTTGCTTTTCTGGGGAACCACGAACTGCTAAAGCTCTCCTCATATTTAGGTTGCAGGCATCTGGAAATCGGTGAAATTATCTGGGAGGAAGGAGACCCCTGCGACTTTATGGCCTTTGTCGTTTCGGGACGTCTCAAGATCAAGAAAGAGACTGAATTTGAGGGCAAGCAGGCCGTTGTCGGAATTTACGGAAGTGGGGCGATCGCAGGGGAGCTTTGCCTCCTGGATGGAAGCCCAAGGGCTATTTCCGCCGAGGCGATGGACCCTGTGGACCTCCTTACTCTGGACCGAATGAACTTCGAAATGCTCATTGGCCGGGAACCCGACCTGGGTGCCAGGCTTCTGAAGGGGATGCTTCTTACTGTTTCAACGAGGCTGAAACAATCCTTTTCCCGTCTAACGACATTCTTCTGATCCAGCTGTTTTCACTCCACCCCATAAATATTTATCTGATACAATGAAGTATCTATGTGTACACTTGCCTTCGCCTTCAGATCATTCGAAAATTATCCACTGATTTTTCTCGGCAACCGGGATGAGTTCTACGACCGCCCCACAACACCGGCCGTCTTCTGGAAGGATGCCCATAGTCTCCTGGCGGGCAGGGATATGAAGTATGGCGGGACCTGGCTTGGTCTGACGAGGAGGGGCAGGTTCGCTACGATAACCAACTACCGAGACCTGAAAAGCCACAGAGAACACTTGCTATCCAGAGGCATCATGACATCGGAATATCTGTTGGGAAAGAACGATCCGGTGGATTACCTGAAAGAGGTGGACAGTCAGAAGGACAGTTATAACTGCTTCAATCTTCTTGTCGGCGACATTAACAGGCTGTATTACTACTCCAACAGATCCGGTGAAACACAGAACCTTGAACCTGGGATCTACGGCCTTTCCAACCACCTTCTCAACACCCCATGGCCAAAAGTTAACAGGATAAAAGAACTCTTGAACGGCCATATGGCCGAATTCAGTACACCCTCCACCGAGACCCTGTTCGAGATACTCGCCAACAGCGAAAGAACTGAGGACGATCAGCTTCCAGATACCGGCATAGGACTTGACTGGGAACGGGTGTTGTCCAGCATCTTTATAACAAGTCCCACCTATGGAACCCGTAATAGCACGGTACTGATAATAGACGACAAGAACAAAGTAACGTTTGCGGAGAAATTCTTCAGGTCAGCGAACGATGAGGGTACTGAGGTAAAGTTCGAGTTTACATTAGAACCTGTAGCTGAGTAATCTCAGAGCAATCCCGGTCACTGCTTTATGGGAAACCTACCTTGACGGGCCAGAGAGAAGACCATCGATGAAAGCCCGTATCAATGCACTCTCCCCTTCTTCGATAGCACTGAATTCAACGCCCGCGCCCAGAGTCCCTTCCTCATCAATATAACCGACCCAACGTACTTTCGCCTGCGTATTTATGGGTTCATCAGCACCGGGAAGCGTAAACTCCAGTTCCTGCTCCTCCCCAATCTCGGGGACTATGTCCATAGCTATGAATGCACCCGTCTGGGAAAGATTGTGGATAAATGCTGATACATCAATGTCCTTGCCGCTGACATCGCACTGAAGCTTTGTGGGCACCCTTCTGAAATACCTCTTTCTGATCCCCAGATGCTCTTCAACGGTTGCAATAAGGACATTTTTGTTAATAGGTTTGTATATGAATCCGTCACATCCAGCCTCAATACACCTCTCCTTGCTCCCGAGTTTGCTGTCCATGGTAACTATGATGATCGGAATGTCCATCGTCTCGGGATCGCTCTTGAGTATGCGGCAGACTTCATCACCGTTGATATCCGGCATGAACATGTCCAGGAGAATCAGATCAGGTTTTGTTTTCCGAACGGACTCAAGGGCTTCGTTTCCTGATTTTGCTGTGCTAATGGAAAATGACTTCCTTTTCAGGATCGTTCTTTCCAGGTGAAGGAAGAGCTCAACATCATCGACGAGCAGGAGTTTCTTAACTTCCAATCCTATCCTCCTCAGCAAAGCCCTGAAAACAAAAGATCAGTGAAGCCCAACGAAATCGGTTGTCATTTTAGTCATATTTTGCGGCTTGTGTCAAGATACAATTTTGTGACTCAGTGAAAAGTCACAACTTAGAGAATATCCTCAAGAATGGCTACAGTATCTTCCAACAGCCCCTCGCAGACTGTTTCCATGAGGTTCTTTTCGACAGCCTCTTCAAACCCCGATGGCGTGCTGATATCGCAGCCCAGCAGTTCCCGGCATACTATCGAGCCGTTCTTCTCAGAGAACCTTTCCGCTAATATCCTCACAAAATTGTAGGTCTGCTCCTTATCGTCCTGCTTTTCTTCATCGGTCATCCCGTATCGCATACCCAGGACAAGGAATGCACCTGTAACAGCTCCGCAGACGTCCCCCATTCTGCCCATCCCGGCTCCCAAACCGCATGCGATTTTCAGTGCGGTTTCATTATTTAAATCAAGTTCTTCAGCATAGGCTGCTAATACGGATTGTGCGCAGTTAAACCCCCCGCGATATCTATCCAGTGCCAGATCCTTCTTGCTCATATGTCCCCCTTTACTATTTGGTAATGACAACTGAAAAGGTTGATGACTTCGCAAAAAGTCATCAACGCGCCCATTGGGGGGCGCCCAAATCAATAACTTGCACCGCAAGTTGTTGATTTGTGAGGAAAGTGAAAATGACACTTTTCGCTTTCCGCGGAGTAAAAAGCCAAGAATGGACTTTTTACGACCATATCAATAACTAGAACCCGAAATCGATATCAAAGGTAACGTATTCGCCGGAGGACTCTTTGAAAGCGACGTCTACGTGATCGACGACCGAAGCAGAAGGGCCGATGTGGGTCCACTTGACCAACAGATCGAGGATATCCCTGGGTCCTTCCGCAATTATCTCAACGGTACCGTCCATGAGATTCCTGACCAGCCCGACAAGATCAAGTCCCAGAGCCTCTATCCTTGTGCTTTCCCTGAAGGTAACCCCGTGGACCCTTCCGTGAACTATCATGTGTACTCTTTCGTTGTGGTGCATTTCGTCTCCCTGTGTATCTTGTTCAACGTTCAACCACGCTTATGCGTGGAGAGTCCCAAGTTCCAAGATTTTTCACCACAGAGGTCACAGAGAGCATAGAGGAAAACCTTGGCTTGGGTTTTAATCAAACTAACTAACAACTTCATAAGATCCAATCTCAAATCTCATTATCGGAATTTCTAATATTCTAAGTAAATCCCTCCTCCTGGATGGGGGAGGTTAGGAGGGGGTGGCAGCATATCACCCTCCCCTTAAGTCCCCTCCCATCAAGGGAGGGGTGAAAATAAATAATCCAGTGTCTAATGTACTAATTTCCAATGCTCTAATGATTTAACCCAACAATTTCTTTCTCTGTGCTCTCTGTGACCTCTGTGGTTCAAGCCCAAAGCCTTACTCTGTGTCCTCTGTGACTCTGTGGTGAACACCTTTAAAGATGGGTAGTTCCAACCCATTTTCATCCGGTATGCGCTTCACGTCAAGACCCGTCACCTCCACCAGAAGGATTTCCAGGATGAGAAATGCTTCCGAGTTACCCCTGATACACCCAACTATTGCATCAGAACCCCTACCCGCCGCCGTGTGCATGTGGATCGAAGGACCAGATCCTCCCTCGAGTATTGAACCCATACCTACGAGCTCATGGGGCATATTGATCTTTGAAAAGACCGGTTTTGGGGGAAGCTTGTTCTCCTCAGGCCCCACAACGAGATCACCACTGCCCAAAGCTCCAAACATCTGGAACCACCCGGAGGTGATCTTCTCCTTCCTGCAGAAGTCAGTCAGAGTCTCCCTTACATCTTCACCGTGATCGAGTTTTATGTAGTAGATCCTTCCGGGTTTTCCCTGTGTGTACTGCATTTCGGCCCCTTTCGGGAATGTGTTCAACGTTTAACGTTCAATGTTCAATGTTTAAAGCGGGGAGCATTTATCTACATCTTCAATGTTAACATTGAACGTTGAACCTTGAACATTAAACCGGTCTGACGCACTAGTCATCAAGCCGATGAATATGCGGTCTTATATCCAAAACTGGTGTTCCATCTATTGCATCCACTCCCTGGACGCGAAAACGCAACCCGTCCACCCCAAGGAGCTTTGCGGCATAAACAGTTAGCGGATTGGGCCGGACCGGACTTCGGGTCGCGAAAACCCCCGAGAGGGGCCTGTTCGGGTCGCGCTTCGGCCTCACCTTCAGAAGGTCCCTCCTGGCCTCGTGAAACCAGCAGATCACCTGCAGCATTTCCAGTTCCTCCATCCCCTCCACGGCATCAGCAAATTCAGGAAGTATATCAACCACAACTTCTATGCCCTCTTCCCTGCCCTGCCTTGGAGCCCGCTCCCTTGTTTTCACTGATGAACGTATATAACCTATAGGAATCAGGTCGTAGGTTTCGGTCATCGGCCATGTTCTCCTGGAATGGGCTTCCCTGTATCTTTTGCACGATCGCCGGATAATATTTTCCCCGACAATATCTCTCCCACTCTTTTTTCGCACTTCACTCTCACAAGATGCCCCGGTACAGTACCGTCCTCGTCAAGAACGACCCTAACATAGTTATCGGCAAGAGCCGGCATTCCCGAAGAGCTCACAGAACCTGGTTCAGGGACAACTATCAGTTCCTCGCCCACCAGAGAATCCATGAAAGCAGCCAGGTTCCCCCGCCCACGTTTTCTCAATCGCGCAGCCCTTTCCTTTTTTACAGTGTGTGGAACATCGTCCTTCATGCTGGCAGCTTTTGTTCCGGGCCTGGATGAAAACGGAAATACGTGCAGAAAGGGTATCTCCATACTGGTTATGACCTCCTCGGTTTTGGCGAAATCCTCATCAGTCTCAGTCGGAAAACCGCAGATAACGTCACATCCAATGCCGATGCCCGGAACCACACTCCTGGCCCTGTTAACAGCATCGATAAAGTCCGCACATTTGTAGGGCCGGTCCATGAGCCCAAGGATCCTGTCGCTACCGCTCTGAAGGGGAATGTGGAGGTGCCTGCATATTCTGCCGCCGGAGCCGGCAATAAGATCGAGCATAGCATCCGTTATTTCCAGAGGCTCCAGTGAGCTCAACCTGACCCTTCCGGAGATATTCTGCTTCAGAAAATCATTCAGAAGCACCTCCAGGGTCCCGGTGGGAGTGAGATCTTTTCCGAAAAGCCCCAGATGAATGCCTGTAAGCACTACTTCCTCCACTCCGTTTTCCAGATGATTTTTTATATTCTTCAAAACCTTTTCAGGCGCAAGGCTCCTGCTGGAGCCCCTGACGCTTGGAACGACACAGTAGCTGCAGGCAAAATCACATCCATCCTGGATTTTCAGAAATCCCCTGTCCCTCCCCTCTATGGCAACAGCGGGCACATCTGGCCAATCCACCCAGTCCTCTCCGCTCAAGATGCCCAGAGTTGACACCAGCTTTCCCTTCTCCTCCATGTCCAGAACAAGGTCTATCTCAGCCATCTCGGAAAGGCTCCTGGACGCACCCTTGGACATGCATCCGGTTACAATAAGAAACGAATCAGGGTTTTCCCTCTTGATCCTGCGAATTTCCTTCCTGCACTGGGCTTCTGTGGGGCCAGTAACCATGCAGGTGTTGACGATCACCATCCCGGCACCCTCAGGACCCGCTGAGACCATACCGCTATTGGCCAGTGCTGCGGCCATTGCTGCGGAATCGTACTGATTACTCTTACAGCCCAGGGTCACAAAAGCATAACTGTCCCGTGGGATAGCGTATTTCAAGTTCTGCCTGTTCATGGGATTTACTTATATTGAATGGGGGTAAAAAGCAACAGCCTGAACATTCGTTCAGGCTGTTGGTCCAAGGTCCAAAGTCCAACGTCCAACGTCGAAACTAAGACATTGGAACATATATGACCTTGTCTATGTGGTTAATCACGTTGGACATTGGTCGTTGGTCGTTGGACAGAGTCTATCATCTACCCCTAGCTCCCCCGGACGGACCACCATGCTCCATACCGCCCCTTCTGGATCTCATGACTCTTTCCCTGATCTCCTTCTGGAACTTCACCTGAAAGAGTAGATACCGGGCCGTATCCTCGGGTGAAAGGATTTTCCTTACATCCTGCAGGTGTTCCTCTTCGCTCCTGAAAGTTCTACGGCGGTTTTTGACAAGCTCCTCAAGAGCGCTATCAATAACTTCAGGGGCCGGATTCGGTTTGTTCAATTCAGCGCTCACCATCCTTATAATACGCCTGTTATCCGCCTCAATCTCCTGCCTCTGACGGTCCGATCGTCTCATAGCCGGGAAGAGTTTAGCAGTCTTATCTTCATCCAGATCCAGTTCTTCTGTAAGGCGCCAGGCCCTCACGGCTTCAACCTTCTTTCTGACACGCCCGATATCCTCCTCCCCGGGAACTCTGCGGCCATCGTCAGCCAAAGCAGTCGTACCGGAGAAAACCAGGATCAAAGAGAGTATTAGAAAAACGGTTTTTCCTGTCTTCATCATCTCACCTTCCTTTATCAGCTCCTCTGGGGAATTGAGCCAAGTTCTTCCTCGAATAGCAATAGAGCATCCGCGTCCATATCCATATACTCGATACCCCCGAACAGAAATGCGCCGGTGATCTCCATGAGATCATCTTCAGTCAGTTCTACTTCAAATTCCAGAGCATCGCTCACATCGGAGATTTTATAGTCGCTTTCCGTCAGGATATTCGTTTCGAAACCCATGGCTACCGATATCAGAGGTACATTGTCATCTGGCTTTTGAACCAGAACAGGTTCTGTCTTCGGAAGCAGGAACACAAGGAGGGCTGCCGCAGCAAGGGAAGCCGCAGCAAGACCGACCTTCCAGTTCAGTTCAATGGCCGGAAGCCTGAAACGTGCCCTGGAGACGGTTTTTTCCTCCCTGATGTCTCTTGTCACCTTACCGGGCAATCCATCGAAGAACCCTGCCTTCGGCTCAGGTACTTCCAGGGCGGCAAGGCGGCTCAGAACCCTGTATTCCTCAGCACAGAAGCTGCAGGTCTCAAGGTGTTCTCTGAGTCGGCCTGCTTCTTCTCCCCTCAGATTGCCGGCAAGAAGGTCCGGCAGTTGCTGGGTAATATCAGTTCTATTACAGGTCATTACTCGTCACCCCTGATACTCTCTTTGAGCTTCTTTACGCCCTGATGGTAGCTTGCCTTTGCAGCGCCTACGGAACATCCCATTATCCCGGCTACCTCGTTGAAAGAATATTCCTCATGAACCCTCAGGACCACTGCCTCACGCTGCCTTTCCGGGAGGGTTTGTACGGCCTCGGCCAACTTCTTTCTCTCCTCCTTCTGCACCATCATTGAAAATGTCTTTTCCTGGGCAGGTGGATCCAATCCGTCCAGCGTCTGATGTTTTCTTCTGCCTTCGTCTCGCACATGGTTGCGAAACGTGTTAAGGGCGATCCTGAAAAGCCAGGTGCGAAAAAGAGAGTCACCCCTGAAGTTCCCGAGGGAGAAGTACGCTTTAACAAACGCCTTCTGAGTGATTTCGGCTGCATCATCGTGGTTTTCGCACAGCCTGTAGATGTAATTGTAAAGTTTTCTCTGATGCGCCCGAACAAGGTCCTCAAATGCCCCCTCATCACCCTTTTTGGCCCTTTTGGTGAGCTCACGCTCTTTCTCCCATTCCATAAGTTATTGTTCTTCCTGATATTTAGACACCGCGTATAAAGAAAGGTTTAAAGTTTAAAGTTGAAAGTTGAATGTTCAATACTAGAAACTAGAAACCAGAAACTAGAGACTTTTCCTAAACAATCCACCCACCCCCGATAACATAATCCCCGTCATACAGAACCGCCGCCTGACCCGGTGCTACTCCGTGCTGCGGTTCATCGAAGACAACGTCTATTGCTGTATCATCTTTTACAGTTACGGTGGCCAACGCAGGATTGTGCCGGTGTCTTATCTGTACAGCGGATGTGAACCGGGATGTGGGAGGAATTCCCTCGATCCAGTTGACACCTTCAGCCGCAAAACCGGGGGAGGCGGCCTCATCCCTGGTTCCCACGACTATAGTTTTGTTTTCAGGCTCAATTCTAACGATGTAGTAGGGTTCCTTGCCCGGTACGCCCAATCCTCGTCGCTGTCCCACCGTGTAGAAACAGACACCTTCATGGGTTCCCACATTGTTTCCGGATGTATCCAAGATGGGACCTGGCTCGATACTGCCATCTGAGGCGCTTCGTATAAAATCCCGCATCCCACCTTCAGATATAAAACATATTTCCTGGCTGTCAGGCTTCTCGTGGACAGGGAGACCCAGTTCTGACGCCAAACCGCGCACCTCTTCCTTTTTAAGCTCTCCCAGAGGGAAGATAAGGTGCTTTAGAATCTCCTGATCTACTGGGAACAGAAAGTAGGACTGGTCCTTTGCAGGATCGTGCCCTCTTGCCAGGCGTCGCATACCATTCCCGGTTATACGAGCGTAGTGGCCTGTAGCAAGTAGATCCGCCCCCACGGCTCTGGCCTTTCTCATGAGATGCCTGAATTTGAGGTGTTCGTTGCACAGAATACAGGGATTCGGTGTTTTCCCCGCAAGATAAGTATCGGTAAAGGGCAACACGACCTCCTCCATGAACTGTTCCCGCAGATCCATACTGTAATGCTTGATCCCCAGCTTTGCGCAGACGGCACGGGCATCTGCAAGATCCTGTGTACTGCAGCATCTGTTATCTGAACCCGCCACATCATCGGGCCACAGCAGCATGGTAACACCAACTACCCGGTAGCCCTGGCTCACCAGAAGCGCCGCTGCCGCCGAGGAATCAACTCCGCCGCTCATGGCGGTTATTACTAGTTTTTGTTTCTTACTCAATCTCTGCTCCAGTTTATCCATCGGCCAAAGATAGGCCGGAAGTGATTATGTACCCAGAATACAGAAGTCAGAATACAGAAGCCAGAATTCTGACCACTGACTCCTGAATTCTGAATTCTATCTTCGCCAATTCCCATATGGCGAAGAAAAAAAAGACCGCCCTAAAGACGGTCTGCAATGATCATCTACATCTTGTTAGCACCGGAGCACATTATTATCCACCATGTTTCTCCCTGTAATCTTTAATGGCCGAGTGAAGCGCGTCTGCTGCAAGATTCGAGCAGTGCATCTTCAGGGGGGGCAGGCCATCGAGGGCCTCCGCAACAGCCTTGTTGGTAACCTTCTCCGCCTCAGCAATGGTCTTGCCCATGACCATCTCAGTGACCATGCTGCTGGTGGCGATGGCCGAGCCGCAGCCGAAGGTCTGGAATTTAATGTCCTCGATAACATCCTCCTTGACCTTGATGAAGATCTTCATAATGTCGCCGCACTGTGGGTTCCCCTCTTCGCCGATGCCGTCGGCATCCTCTATTTCGCCTACATTGCGGGGGTTTCTGAAGTGCTCCATTACCTTGTCGCTATACATCTCTTTTTAGCTCCTTTAACCTTTTCGCTATCGGTACAAAATCATGAAAGAATCTTTTTTGTACTCCGGATGAAGTTGCAAGTTGTTTGTGGTTAGTTGTTAGTCCTTCACATCAAATATAACCAACAACTATCA
>DAOVVW010000162.1 GCA_030636965.1 Pseudomonadota bacterium
ACTAAACAGAACGAGGCAGTGATCTGCGGGACCGGCACCATTGAGGGGAGGGAGACGGTTCTTGCCGTTTTTGATTTTTCCTTCCTCGGCGGCAGCAGGGCCTCTGCTGTGGGTGAGAAGATCACTCGGGCCATCGAAATGGCCGTAAAGAAGCGATGTGGCCTGATAATCATCTCATCATCCGGCGGAGCCAGGATGCAGGAGGGGGCACTTTCCCTCATGCAGATGGCAAAGACGAGCGTTGCCCTCGCCAAGATGAGGAAGGAAGGGCTGCCCTTCATATCTGTACTCACAGACCCTACTACAGGTGGAGTTACAGCCAGTTTTGCAATGCTGGGGGATGTAAATATAGCTGAACCGAAAGCCCTGATCGGATTTGCGGGCCCCAGGGTCATCCAGCAGACGATCCGGCAGGATTTGCCGGAGGGTTTTCAGAGGTCGGAGTTTCTTCTCGAGCACGGCATGGTTGACAAGATCGTAAGCCGCAAGGAGCTCAAATCGACGCTGGCGACTCTCCTTTCGATCTTCACGGGAGAATGACTTATCAGGAGGCTGTAGATTATCTCTTCAGTCTCGGCGAAGCTTGTATCAAGCCGGGGCTTTCGAGGATTACTGAAGCGCTGACGAAACTGGGGGAGCCCCAAAAAGGGTTCCCCCAGGTTGTTATTGGAGGCACTAACGGCAAAGGATCTGTCATTGCCATGATGGGATCTGTCCTCAGCAATGCCGGGTACAGGATCGGCCGGTTTACATCCCCCCATCTTTTCCGCTACGAAGAGAGGATCCGCGTTGGAGGAGATGACCTCCCGGCCCGGCTCCTCCCGGGGCTTGTTGAAGATGTAAGGAAAACGGGTGTTCCCCTTACCTATTTTGAGTTTGCTGCTGCGTGCGCTCTCCTGCACTTTTCAAGGATGGAGGTGGACCTTTCTCTCCTGGAAGTGGGTCTCGGCGGGCGTTGGGACGCAACAAATGCCACCTGCCCGATACTGAGTGTTATAACCTCCATTTCCCGCGATCACATGGAGTGGCTTGGAGACAGCATCGAGCAGATAGCCTGGGAAAAGGCTTTTATAATGAGGGAGGCAGCGCCTGTAGTTCTCGGAAGCATGCCCACGGATGCAATGGAGGTGATTCTGAAAGAAGCGTCGGGGATTGGAGCTCATCCCAAGATCTATAAAAGGGACTTTTCCCTGGTAACCGTTGATTCAGTCCTTTCCTATAGCGGGCCTGACTGGAAAATTGACGGTATAGCCCTGGGGCTTGAGGGTGAATTTCAAGTCCTGAATGCCGCCTGTGCCATTGCGGCTTTAGAGGAGCTTGCCGGTGCAGGGTACGATATCGGCAGGGAAAATGTCCTTGACGGACTGGCAGAAGCAAGATGGCCGGGGAGGCTTGAAAGGATTCCCGCAAAACCCGGGATTATTGTGGATTCGGCTCACAATCAGGATGCTGTCAGGGCCCTTTCAGAATCTCTGAAAGAAAGTAAAGGCCCGAGGGTCTGGCTCTTTTCTGCTCTGAAGGACAAGGATATAGCAGGTATGGCAGGACAGGTGGTCGGCGATATGATCTGCATAGTCCCGTTGGAGCATCCCAGATCCGCAGATGTTGAAATGATAAGGGATATTTTTGAGAAAAGTGGTACGAAGGCTGTTGCCTCAGTCTCCCTTGAAGAAGGACTCGCCCGGGCAAGAGCTGAAGCGGGAAAAGAAGGTACGATAGTAGTGGCGGGCTCAGTTTACCTTGCTGCCGCGGTGCTTGCAGAACTTTCGCGTGAAGCGGGGGAGGGCAGTTGAAGTCTGCGCTGACCATTATTACCTTGGTTTTTCTGCTGGTTGCTGCTTCTGTCGCAACGGCCGAGGATGCTGCAGTTAAGATCAAAGCCCTCCGTATGGAGTACCTTTCCGACGGCTCATTAAAGGCAACAGGCGGTGTTGATATCAGGGGCGATGGTATGAGCCTGTCGGCAGATGAGGCTGTTTACGATCCGGAAAAGAGAATAATAGTTCTGAAGGGCGATGTTCGCATGCAGGAGGCCGAAGGAGGCTTGTTTTCGGGGGATGACCTGGAATTCGATCTTGAAACCATGACAGGTTCCGTCAGTAAAGGCGCCATCAGTCTTGGTGAATCTGGGTTCAGGATTACGGGCGATGCGATCAGCCGAAAAGGTATCGACGTATACGAGGTGGAAAACGGCAAGTTTACGACCTGCCCCGAAGGCTGCTCTGACTGGTACTTCGCCGCATCACGCATCAGGATCAGGGAAGAAGGTTATCTGACGGCGAAAAACGCCACATTCAGGATAGCCGGGATCCCGGTTTTCTACTCTCCGTATTTTTTCTATCCTGTAAAAACCAAGCGCCAGAGCGGACTGCTTATTCCAGAGATCGGTTTCACGAAGCGGTTCGGTTGGGAAATATCCCTTCCCGTGTTTCTGACCATGGGCCGGAGCGCTGATGCTACCCTCACCCCAAAGTATTTCTCCCACAACCCCACTGGCCTGGGGGGAGAGTTCAGGTACAGCCTGCCCTGGGGTGGAGGAGGCGAGTGGTCCGGCTTCCAGATAGAAGAGGAAGGAGGGCACCGGTGGTACTCGGCTGGTGGCCACTCATGGAGACCTGTACCGGGCCTCTGGCTCCGAGGCAGCTGGTACGATTCGTCGGACGATACGGTTTCCACCGATTACGGTGATGATTTTGCTGAGAGGAACCCTGGCGTCGCTCTAAGAAACCTGACGGCAGAGTACTCAGAAGGCCTCTTGGGGGTATGGGCGGGGGTGTCGGAGTTAACTCCTGACGGCTCGAAAATAAGGACCACTGAGGGTCTTGAGCGTACTGGTGGGGGAATAACGTTCCGTACCGGAAAAGTTGGAGCATCCTCGGGCAAACTGAGCCTGGATGCCGAGAGGTTTGGCGACTCGGATAAAAGGTTCATAGCTGAACCGGAGCTCGCGGTGCACCTTGGGGGGCCAGGACCCCTTTCCGGGAGGCTGTGGGGCAGGTTGTCCCTGGCTGAAGGGGCGGATGTACCCGGCGACGATTCCTATGCAATCTATGGGCTCGAGGAGCGTACCTCCCTCATAAAGAAGGGATCCTGGGGCACACACAGGCTGGACTTTTCAGTCGAGGCCGTCAGGGCAACCGACGGCGCTTTTTCCATCTCCGGTGTCAGGGACAGGCGTGACGGAAGCGTGGGAAAGTCGCTCCTGTCCGGCGAGGTAAAGAGCAGGCTTGATTCGAAATCGGTGGTGTGGACACTCAGGACTGGAGCCTGGATGGACAGGGAAGCTGATACTTCTCTGGGATATCTGTTTTCGTATCTGGAATGGGAGGATGTGAATATATCCGCTACGGTAAACAGGGACGGCGAATATGGGTTGGTCCTGCCGGATCCGGGCGTCGCGTCTGTCCTCGGCAAGGGATGGACGGTGTCATCGGCCCTGGAAAAGGAAAGGTACAGCTTTGCGCTGACCAGGGAGTCCACAGAAAATGTAGGAGAGACATTATACGGCGACCTGAGACTGACCTTCGGCAAGGTAACATTATCGGGATACAGCCTCTTTGACATGGAATCGGACGAGATTGTTGAAGAATCAGGGGCCTTTTCCTACAAGGGACCATGCTGGGAGGTTGGCTTCGCCCGCGAACAAACCCTGGCGGGGGTTGAATGGAAGTTAAATTTCTCGATCTTTTAGTAATGGATTATTAGATTAATTCAAAACTTGGGTTTTCACCACGGAGACACGGAGGACACGGAGAAAGAAAAATTGGGTTTTACAGGGAAAATTGATTAGTAGACCAGGATCACATAAGAAATTGAAATTATTTTATTCCTTCAGAATTTTGCTTCATATGTTTTTATCCAACGCCCTTGGTTTGCTCCGTGACCCCCGTGCCTCCGTGGTAAACAAAACTGGGACTAGAAACCAGAAACTAGGAACTGGAACATTGACATGAGCGGACCACTATTCTATATTCTAGCGCCCTTTGCACTGGCATTTGCTCTCTTTGTGCTCTACCTTGTGGTGAGCATTATTCTCCGAGATCCAGCAAGGCCCTTCAGGATGTTTGCGGCTCGTCCCCTGGAT
>DAOVVW010000117.1 GCA_030636965.1 Pseudomonadota bacterium
CAATAACCGAACCGTCAGGGCTCCTTTTTTTCCCCGCCAGCGAAAACAGCAGGCCCAGTTTATCAGCAGCCTCCAGGGAAGGTCTTATATTCAGGACCATGTTCAGACGTGACCGGGCCGGGTTACCCGGATCGAGCTCAATAGTGCCCCTGATGTTTCCGATAATATCCCCTTCAACCCCGTTTTCGCCGATTGTGATCACATTTTCCCTTATTGACCAGAATGCCTTGCCTCTGACGAACTGAAGATGATCGATTCCGAACATCTCCATTGGTCCTCCGGTAAGCACAACCTCATCGAAACCCATATTTCCCTTACCAGAGATGTTCATTGACTCTTTACCAACGATGGCCAGTTCGCTGCTAAAGAGGATCCTGCCGGCCATCTCCACAGGAAGTTCATCAACCGGGAGTTTTGAGATATCTATATCAGCGTCCGCGGAAGACATTTCCCACCTTCCATCGCCTATCCCTATCTTCAATGGAATATTTCCCCACGCCCCGGAGAGTTCTATCTTCCATCGCTTCATACCCGAGAGCATGCTCAAGATAGACGGCGATATACTTGCCCTGCCAACCACGAGATCATCACCGCCAACCCTGACCCTGATGCCGTCGACCTTGATGGATTTCGGGGGCGAGAACCGTGCCGAATCGATGCTTGCCAGATCTCCTGAAGCGCTCTTGAGGCCGGCGTTTACCGCCCTTGTGATACTCTCTCCCGGAAAAGTGATAATGAAAAAAATCCCGGCAAAAACCAGGAAGAGCAGAACGTAAGCAACTGGCCTGAAACGGGAGAGTCTTTTCACTGAACCTCCAGAGTGCTTGCCAGGAGTGTGACGTCAAGGAGTTTGGGATCATCGAAACGGGATTTCATTCTCAGCCTCTTAATAATAACAAGATCTTTTGAGCCTTCTATTTTTTTCAGAAACTCAACGGTTCTATTCAGATCCAGTTTTTCTAACCTGATCTCTACCGACGATTCCCTTATCTTCTGATCAACCTGGCTGTTCATGGGCTTCATGGACGCGATACGATCCTGGATGCCAAGTTCCCTGGCCTCCCTTTCGAGCATCCCCAGAATAGAGAAGCTTCCGGTGCGTCTCTTGATATTGGTTTCCATACCGGACATGCTACTTTCCAGGTCCCGGTATCGCACAGCCAGTTCCCTGAAGGTGACCAGTTCCACTTTCTTTCTCTGGGCCATACTGTTAAATCTTGTCTTCTGCTCCCAGGCAGGAACAATGATCAGGGTGTAGATGAGAGCAGTAATAAATAAGGGAACGACTATAATCAATGCTACTCTCTCTCGTCCTGTCAGCCTGCGCAAAAGATCAACCATATTATTCAACCTCCATCTGAAGCCTGAACGAAACCTTGGAGGAATCAGCCCCGACCCTGGCGTTTTGGACTTTAACGTCCCCGAACTGTGAAGATCCTTCCAAGGCGACCTTTACTTTCTCCACCGCATCAAAGGACGGAACCGTACCCTCTATTCGGAGACGCCTGGAATCAATGGAGAGTTCGTTTATTCTCAAGGCGAGCCCATCAGGAACGATGCGGCTGAGCTCTCCCAATACAGCCAGGGTTCCAGCTCCTGACCCTGAGTAGGAGATCAGGTCACCAGATCTCCGCTCAAGCTGGGAAAATTTTTCCTGAAGCTGAGGGAGTTCGCTCACAACCTTTGTTCCAGGGAACAGTTCAATGAATTCTGACCTCAGGGACTGTGAATATTTATCGTAGCGGGATTTCGCCGACGAGTAACCTATGACAAGATTTCCAATTCCCAGGAGCACGATCAGACCGAAGATCGCAGCAGTTCTGATGATGGGAGCTCTGAGCTTCCCCATCCGGCCTGCAGGCCTGAAGGGTCCCTGGCACAGATCGAAGGGAGGGGTCTCCCTTCGGCCTACACCCCTGAGGGCAAGCCCCAGGGACGGTAGATATTTACCCGGATCATCTATCCCCTCCGACTCGCTGCGCGTAAAGATCTCCCAGTCCCCGGGTGTCCTGATCCCGGTTATCTTCTCCTTCGAAAGGGCAGCTATTATCGGTTCGTTCAGATCACCACAGGCAAGCAGGACCTCATCTTCGGCTTGCACCATTTTTACAACCTCATTGGTGATCATCATCACGTCATCGATGCTGCTACCTGTATATCTTTTCTTCCTGAAGGCAATTGGATTGCCGGATGAAATACCGACGATCATAATGCCATCCGCACCGCAATAGACTACGACACCGTTATTTATACCGCCGTATATGGATGCCGATGCGAGTCCGACCAGATCAGTCTGCAGGGCCGAAAGAGATGCATCCTCAGGAAGGATGTTGAGAACTTCCCTTACAGTGTCCTTCTTGCAAGCGACTGCCACAGCTTGCATGCCGTCTTTCCCGGATTTGGAGGCAACGAAATCGGCAATGATCTCATCTATGGAAATGGGGATCTCGCCTTCCAGCTCTGACAGGAGAACCTGCAGCACTTTTCTGCGGTTGGAAAAGGGTAGGGAAAGTGACTTCTGATAGGTAAGAAATGCCGGAATCCCTATAACTGTGTTCGCAAAGGAATAGCCGACCTCAGAAGCTTCATGAATTGCCTCCTTCCAACTCCTGACAGGATCATCTGATTTTCCCTGGAAGCCGGCAGCCCTGACCAGAGCCACACCTTTCAGGTTTGCCTCCAATTCGACCACTCTCAGGCTGCCGTCTTCGGCCAGATCAATACCTGTCGCTATCTTAATAAACATATTCCACCGTGAGGTTAAAAGCCCCTGTAGTAAACAAGTTTTGCCACCTGGCCTGTACGCTTCAGGATCCCGTAGGCTCTTGAAGAGGCCCTCTCTGTCTCCCCGATCACGTCAATGGAGAAGTGACTGCTTGCTACATCTATCAGGGGCTGGATCTGGTTGTAGAAAAACTGATCGATGCCTGGCACAGCTTCCTTCAGGCCCGATGTACTCTCGAAAGGAGCCTCGAACCTGGCATCGAGTATCTCCTCGGCAATATCCCTGTCGATGACGTACTCCGAACCTTCCGGCGTAAGGGACATTAGCACTTCAACGGATGCGGTATTAATGTTTATTCGGCCTTCGGGATCGCCGAAAATTGTAATGTAGTTCGCCAGAGCGGGGATCTCACCTTCTCCTCTGAAAAGAAAGGCATTCCCTATCCCCTTCACCAGACCTATCTCCCCGATGGTATTGATTTTTCTGTTGGGGCACGAGTAAGGGTTTGCCAGGGATGAGTAGTATTCGTCTTCGCCACCATTAGGCCTTTTTGTTCCGTCAGGATCAATCCAGTCAATCAGGCTGTCTACTATTTCATCAGATCGCTCAGCTGCAAGACCCAGAGAGTAAAGGAGTGTCCAGAGGCGATCGGCTACGGCTTCATCCGGCGTGCCATCCTGCTTGACTAGCCTGTTTACCTCCAGTTTTCCCTCCTCATCCTGCAATTTCGCCGTTACCCATCCCAGGTTACTTACCGGCACGGCTCCCATTTTGTTCGCCGCCGCCCAATCGTCATTGAAGGAATCATATGAGACTTCATCCTCCTCCAGGGCTTTTATCCCCAACGACAGGCCTGAGCGTGCGAGGTAGGAAGTCTGCAGTTCGTCGGCGGAACTCACAGCGATATTCTCGAAGAGATCGACACCTGCCCTGGTGTCCATCACCACTACGGTCATCAGCAGCACTGCAACGAGAACCATTAGGAGGGCAACACCGCTCTCCTCGTGATGGATCCTCCAATTCATCTCAATTCCCCTTGAGCAGGTTCAGACCTGTCCTATTCCGGCAGGAACGCAATGACACTGTAGGACCTTTTCCTGCTTCCTTCAGACCAGTCTATCGACAACATTACTTCTGAAACTCCCGGATACTGTGATGTGGCAACTGTTCTAGTCCACGAAAAGATATTTTCCGTTCCCTGGGTCGTGCCCGCACCGGTCACTTCCTCACCTCTGGAAAACACTTCATCCATCTTCTCCTGGGCCAAAAGGGTGGCCTCCATGAGCCGGGAAGCATGCAGGGTCCTGTTGGTGTTCAGGGCATCCGTCTGAAGAAGTATTACCATTCCCAGAGCGAGGACAGACAGGGCCGCGAGAACCTCAAGGAGAGTAAAACCTCTCTGATCGCTATTGATGGGTCGTAAAAAGTCCATCTATGGCTTTTTACTCCGCAGAAAGCGAAAAGTGTCATTTTCACTTTCCTCACAAATCAATTCCTTGCTGCGCAAGTCGTTGATTTGGGCGCCCCTCAATGGGGCGCGTTTATAGCTTCTTGCGAAGTCATCATTATTCAATACTGAACTCTTCATAACCTTCCTTTACAAGAACCTCCCCGCTCACCATATGAGGTACAACTGAGCGGACTCTTCCCTTCTTATCCTCAAGATGTATGATCGCGGGTTCAATTATGCCCCTTGGCGAGATGTGTATTCCTCCACTGCCTTTAACCACCTTCCCCTCTCCGGAAGTCAGCAGATCCACTATTATTATTTCATCCGGGAAATTCACCGGCTTTACCATGTCGTCTTCGATATACAACTCCTCCGGACCCAGATATGAGGCCCTCAGAACAGCTTCATCGATGTCAACATCAACCCTGTAATATCGCCTGAGTGTCACCGCCCTGTTTCTTGCCAACTGAACCATCATTCCCGCCTTGCGTGTACTGCGCTGGATCTGCATACCGGCAAAATCAGGCATTCTCGGAATAACTATCCCCACGGTGAGGGCGATTATAAACATCGTCAGAACAAGCTCCAGGAGGGTGAAACCATCCGCTTTCATTAATCTGCCTGATGGATCTCTCATTCAAGGTTCCAGGATTCTATATCCACATCCTTGCCCTCGCCCCCCTCGACGCCGTCCGAACCGTAGGACACAATATCGTAGTCCCCGTGAAGCCCGGGAGACAGGTACACGAATTCCCGACCCCAGGGATC
>DAOVVW010000065.1 GCA_030636965.1 Pseudomonadota bacterium
ACTCAGGGATTTTGCCTCAGATCTATTCTGTCTGTAGATCTTCTCAAGCTTTACTTTTTCCTTTTTGAGTAGATTCTGAGCACTCGTGTAATCTCCAGCTTTCTGTAGTTCGGCAGCTTCCTGTATGGCGTCCGCCATAAGGGATGTCGAATCCGTTGACCCTGACACAACAAGAACTATTGCAGTTCCCAATATTACAGTTTTAAGCTTCCTATTCATCGAATCCTCCGTGATATTTTCAGGGTACCTGTGCAAAAAACTCTCGCTGCAGATTATCAGGACCCCGTCCCTTCCTGCTCCTTCTCCTCCTTTGTCTGTCGAACCATATCAAGCTTCCAGAGATTTACTACAAACCCGGCACTGTACAATCCTCCGGTCACTGTATATCTGTTTTCGCCCAGTTTCAGAAACACTTCTGAACCTGTAACTGTTTCGTCCCCTGAGCTGTAGAAGCTTATGATCCTGTCGTCAAATACTATTACCTGACCACGCAGATCGCCCATCTCCTCGTTCACCTGAAAAAACGATAGTATTTCAGGATTATCTGTTAGTGACAGTTCGTACCGGGAACTGAAGGTGACAGGTTCGGTCGAGGATACTACTGACATGGTACCTTCGTTGATTATCTTTCCCTTCCGGTGGCTGATCACAGCCTTTCCTTCTATGGGAACGCGGATCAGCTGCTCACCGTACATCCCATGGCCCAGAACCACCCACTCGCCGGGTTCTCCCAGGAAAGGATGTTCTGTACCAAAAAGTTTTTTCAGATTTGCCACTCTCCCCCCTCTTTCTTTTTATTCCTGATCTTTCTCTTCGGCTGCCTGCTCGGCAGCCATGCGGTCAATGATACCACCCATATAAACCACTACGCCGCCGCACACTATGGCAACCATGCCCAGGGAAAGGGATGTCCAGAACGGAATATGCTTATTCACCTCACCTCCCCATAAAGTAATGAATCCATAAACAGACAAGCCAATAAATATAGAAGCAGCCAAGTGCTGTATGAACTGATAGATCGACCTCTTCATAAAATACTCTCCGGTTCAGGACCTTCAGACGGTATTGACCTCACCTGATCTGAGCGAATAGACGGCACCGGCGATCATCAGATCACCGGCTTCGACTTTTTTTCTGATGGAATCTGAAATATCCTGTAGCTGATGCTGTGTATACCGGATATTTTCCGTAACAGCCGCTTCCATGATCTCGCGGGATATATCAGGTCCAGTATCTATGTCTATCAGGGATGGTTTTATACGCTCAACCAGCCCCTTTATTGAACCATGCACTTCCCCACCAGCCAGGGCTGCCTTGACAGCGCCACATGACTCATGACCCAGTACCAGTATCAAAGAAACGTTAAGATGATCTACGGCATATTCCAGGCTTCCCAGGACCGACGTCCCCACCACATGCCCGGCGACTCTCACTATGAAAATCTCCCCCAGACCTGCATCGAACACATGCTCAGGCGGCACTCTTGAATCGGAACAACAAAGAATTGCCGCCATAGGGCTCTGAGAGTCCACGAGATTTTCCCTGTCTGTTTGTCCCGTTGACCTGGGCCCTCCACCCTCAAGGTACCGCCTGTTGCCTTCCAGCAACTTTTCAAGAGCCTCTCTTCCCGTCACGACAAGTTCTCCAGTTTGATCACATAAGTTGAAATAAAAGCCCGATAGCAGCTAAAAAACAGCTGGACTAACAAACCCGGCTGCAAACCAGACTATGAACAGAGACATATAAAACAGCAAGTTTTCCCGGTAGTCAAGGTTGGATATAGGGTTTTTGAGATAGAACCCTGGAAATTGGAAATTAGATATTATATTCAGTTTCACATTCAACGTTCAACGTTCAACGTTGAACTATCTTAAATTAACCGCCCCTTTAGTAGTACCAAGCCACATTCCTCCCTCACTTGTAGTAAAGGAAAGGACAGTTGGCAGGCCAGGTACTTCGGCTGTCTTGCCATACAATTCGAAATACGGCTTGGCCCTTTGTTCTATATATTCCTCAATATTAGTATAGCGTCTCAGCTCCGTTCTTGACTCATATGCGTACTCTTCAGTGCCTGATGACCTGCTTGGACCTAAATCGATTACGGGGTCGGGATCAAGCGTCAGATCAGCCCTGAAATTCACCCACAAGCCTTCATCGTCGTCCCATGCAAGGTCGGTAACTTTGGATGAGTTGTAACCAACACGGTACCATGCATAATCGAAGGGACGGGTATCTCTGACACCGAACATCGTCGATCTGTACGGATGGATTCCCCTCCACCCGGGGTAGGGTTCACCCTTTGCAACACCCCTCAAGCCACCCCAGAACAGCCCCTTGGATGTCCCTGCCCAGATGGCTGATGGCCTGAAAAGCAGTGACGTTATTTCGAGACTCTCCCCCAGTCTGACAGTGGAGAAGGCACCATTCTCGATCACAGCAATCCGCGAGTTTTTGCTTCCCAGGACCACTCTCTCAATTCCTGTGGCGACAGCCGTCACAGGCGGTGTAAATCCCTTCTTGTCATCCCCACCCTGGCCCAGGCGAGCCCTGGACGTAACATAAACGGTACCTTTCCTTGGTAATCTGGCCTTGGTGAGTTCAGTCAGCCATCTGGTTCGAGGTGTGTATACCTCCCATGACCCGCCCTTTCTGATGGACAGACCTTTACTGGTCCCAACCCAGACGTTATCACCTTCAAGACCCTCTCCCTCGTCTTCCACTGCTATGGAGTAAACATGATCGTCAGACAGGAACCCTTCCGATTTATTAATGTTTTTCACTAAATCTCCTGTCAGAATCAGAAGCCCTTCTTTCTTTGTACCGATAAATAACTCATCACCTGATATCGCGACTGCCGTGACCCTCCTTGCCGTCTCCCTGTCAAACACCTGAATCCTTTCCCAGGATTCATCTCCGTTCCTGCGGTAAAATCCGTCACGGGTAACCACAACGATATTTATACCATCCGCTGCAATTGCCAGTACATTCCCCCTGGGTGCGCTCAGGTCATCAGGAATTATCAGGAATGTATTTGGTATCTTCGAGGCGCATCCTGCTGATGCAATTACTGCTGACAGAAGCAGAATGATAAAAAAGCGATTATTCGTCATATTAATCTCCGGAAACCCTCTACACCAGTCCATGAAGACCGTCATAGTGCTTCTGAATCCTTAATTTACAAACTATCATTCTGCAAAACATTAGTCCAGTAACCAGCCTAATATCAATCGTCGAAGCTTTAGGGACTCCTAAGAAGTCATTAACGCGCCCATTGGGGGCGCCCAAATCAATGACTTGCACAGCAAGTTGCTGAGTTGTGAGGAAAGGGAAAATGACACTTTTCACTTTCCGAGGAGTAAAAAGCCATGAATGGACTTTTTACGATACTAACAATTTATAAGCTGAGTTCCCTAAGAGGTGATTTAAACGAGCTTTTAAGGTATATTTCATTTTCTCTGCACTGATTAATATTAAACTTTTTCTGTTCATGGCCGGTAAGGGGACTTTCCAGCACCTATGAAATCCACTGAAATCTCAGGTTTTTTCCTTGATTTTGCCTCGCTTGAGAAAGCCGCAACTTCCATGTATGTGGTCAATCCTGAGGGGAAGATACTTTTCCTAAACGGTGTAATGAGGAACCTGTTCGGATACTGCAGGGAGGAATACCTGGGAAAAATGATCGCAATGCTGGGCAAGGACCCGGAGAAAGCAGGGAAGGTAATAATCGAAGGCTTGAACACGGAGGGTGGAAGCTGGCAGGGCGAAATTATGTCCAGGGCGAAGGACGGCAGGGAGTTTCCCTGCCTGGTCACAGCTACGAGATTCATCGACGCCATGGGGAATCATACCGTAACCCTGGGACAGGTAAGAGACCTTGCAGACCAGAGAAAGACTGAGTCAGACCTTAAGCTTAAGACTGACAGACTCTCATCCCTGGTCCATCTGGCCTCCAGGATCGCACATGCAGGAGACCCTCTCACCCTGTCCGAAAAAGCCCTGGAGGAGATATCGGGTATTTTGAATGTAGCCATGGGGATCATTTTCATTATCCAACCAGCCACGGGTAATCTGCTCTCATACACAAGTGTCGGTGTCCCGGATGATGATCTGGCTCGCCTTGAGGATGTTGATCTCGGAAGCAGAATCGCTGCCTCTGTTGTGAAGGCAAAGAAGACGATCTTTGTCCCTGACATGTCGAAAGACAACCGCGTAATAATAAAGAGCGAAGAAACCCAGTCCCTGGCGGTTGTCCCCCTTGCAAGCCAGGATCGTATTGTCGGCATTATGGGCCTCGCTTCAAAAACTCCCTATACCTTCACTGATGAAGATATCCATTTCATGGAAACGGTGGGGACTCATCTGGGAGCCTATCTTGAAAACGCCAGACTGTTCGAAGAACTGGACCAGAGAAATCTGTCTCTCAAGGAAAGAAATCTTGACCTGGAAGAGCTGCTCTCCATCATCTCTCACGACCTTCGGAGTCCCCTTGCGACTATCGGGGGCTATGCATCTCTCCTCACCAGAAAAGGCTCCGACGCACCTGTCGAGGAGAGGATCAATTACGCAAAAATCATTCTCAGGAAGACAAATGAGACATCGAGGAGGTTCGATGACCTTCTGAATTTTTTCCGGATTACCATGACTGAGGACCATGATGGCCCTGAGCCTATCGACGTCCTCGAAGTTATCAGGGATTCCATAGAGGAGGTAATTCCGCATGAAGTAAAGGAAAACATAAAGTTTACTCTGCCGGAGAATATTCCTTCCCTTATAGGGAACGAGAGTCACCTGGCCCACATCTTTATTAACATCATCTCTAATTCACATAAATTCATGGGTATTCAAGAAGATCCCGCTATCCATATTCATTATTCGTCGGGCAATGAAGGCGGTAATGAGGCACATAGTTTCACAGTAACCGATAACGGTATGGGTATTGCCGATGGCTTCCATGAAAATCTGCTGAGGCCATTCTTCAGGGGGCCCGGAAGTCAGGACATCGAGGGTGTCGGCATGGGGCTTTCAATTGTCGACAGGATCATCAAAAAAAATATGGGTAATCTGGAGATCGAGAGCAAGGAGGGACACGGGACAACGGTTTCATTCACACTTCCGTGGCCCCGGTATTCTGAATAAAGCTAGTTGATGGTGGTTAGTTGATAGTTGTTAGTCAAGACCCTTTATCATAATGATTCACTTACTAACAACTAATAACCAACAACTTGCAACTATCACTTACATTGACACCACGATTCCCTGATGCTAGCCTGCTTGCTTCAAATTAAACCATCCGAATATAGACGGAGGATCTGAATGTCTCAAAAAGCGCAGAAGAAGGAGAAGAAAGATACGCGAAAGCAGCTATCGGATGATGTAGACGGGTTCGTCAAGGACCTCTGGGGAAAAGTTGTCGAATACGCTACGGTTGGCGCCGAAGAAGCTTCCAATGTTTCCACTACGGCCAGAACGCGTATCGATATTGAGACCCTGAAATTCAAGCGCAATAAGCTATCAAGGACCCTGGGAGAGCAGTATTACAAACAATGGGAAAGCGATTCATCCGTGGGCATAACCGGCACAAAAAAGATGCTCGGCCAGATAAAGAAGATAGACAAGGAAATTACCGATCTGGAGGCCCTGATCACCAAGGCCAGAAAGAAAAAGCCTGCACCTGCCAAAAAGAAAGCTGCAAAACTTAAAAAGCCTGCTGCCGCCAGGAAGACTGCTCCAAAGAGAAAAGCTGCATCATCCCCATCTGCCGCAAAAGCAACAAAAAAAGCCTCCGGCACCAGCAAGAGCAGAACATCAACAAAACCGAAGAAAAAGAGCGGATAAGCTTAAGCCAAAACTCACCCTGTTCCTGAAGCACAATCCTTCATTCTCTCATCCTGTTGATGGACTTTTTGCAATTCCATCAATTTTGACAGGGTCGTAAAAAGTCCATTCATGGCTTTTTACTCCTCGGAAAGTGAAAAGCGTCATTTTCACTTTCCTCACAAATCAATAACTTGCGTTGCAAATCATTGATTTGGGCGCCCCTCAAAGGGCGCGTTGGAGACTTGTTCGAAGTCGGTAAT
>DAOVVW010000028.1 GCA_030636965.1 Pseudomonadota bacterium
TTAAAGTTTATTTTTTAATATGTTCTTACCCAACACCCTTAGTTTACTCCGTGACCTCCGTGCCTCCGTGGTGAAAAACACGTTGGTCGTTGGGCATTGGACGCGGTTATTCCTTATCCTCAACCTCAATCCGCCCTTCAAGATTCTCCAGATCGTGATCGAGTCGACGCGCGAGTTCTTCCGCATTATCGTGGCTGATCTCGCCCCCCATGAGGAGTTCGGTGAGTGTGCTCTTTTGAAGCATGAGGAGCGACCTCCTCAGCATCAGTTCCCTGGAGGTCATGACTTCAGGTGTTGTTTCAAGTTCCGCCATCTCCTCTCCCACGTTTTTTAGCTCCTCTTCAAGTTCATACGTGAGGCGTGTTGCCGTGGCCGGCGAGACACGCCCCTCGACCCTTTTCCTTTTGAGGTCTTCCAGGCTCCTGTTGATAATAACGGTACGGGCCACTGCTCGCTCATAGAGCTCATCCCTTTCGTCCCTGCCGGCGAGGCCGAGGAAGCGGATAAGCGGCGACATGGTAAGCCCCTGAACGGTAAGGGACAGGAAAACAACTCCAAACACAAGGGAGACTATGAAATCCCGCTGAGGGATATCGGGCAGGCCCAGAGCAAGGGCAATGGGGATAGAACCGTGGATACCTCCCCAGTTTATAACGTGGGTCCATCTCATGGGGATCCGTTCACCTGCCAGGTTGAGGAGTCCGAGCATGGGATAGCATCCAATGGCCCTGGCCGCGACCACGATGAGGAAAGCCGCAAGTATTGAGGGCCATATCAGGAAAAGCTCACGAGGGTCTATCTGGGTGCCTATCATCAGGAAGATAAGGGAGTTGATGATAAATGCGGCGATCTCCCAGAAGTTCTTGATGGCAATACGTGTCGTTGGGCTCATGGCGTGCCGGGTGCCCTGGTTTCCTATCAGGACTCCGGCGGCTACAACGGCCATAACACCTGAGACGTGCAGGGTGTGTTCAGCGATCATGAATGAACCGAAGGCGAGAATTATGGTGATCAGGACCTCGAGAACGTGATCGTCCAATTTTTTTAGAAACATGAAAGCTACCTGTCCGGCGATTATTCCCACCATAAGGCCACCGATGACCACCTTAAGGAACAGAAGGACCGATGCGCCCATGCTGAAAGTTCCGGAAGTTATTATTCCCACAATCACGCCGTAAAGAACGATGCCGGTTCCATCGTTGAAAACTGATTCGCCCTCAACGATCATGGAGAGCCGCTTGGAAACGCCCAGTTTCTTGAACAGGGCCAGGACGGAAATGGGATCCGTGGGCGTGATCATAACACCCACGAGAAGGGCTACGATAAAAGGTAATCCTGTCAGCTGCTGCAAAAGAAACCCGGCCATGAATCCGGCTATTAAAAGCCCGGGAAGGGCGAGGACCGCTATGGTACGCATGTTCCGTTTCAGGTCGGATATCTCGAAGTGGATTGCTCCCTCGAAGAGGAGGGGAGGCAGGAACGCGAAGAGGATCATCTCCTGGGTGAGACGGTAGGGCCCGATCCCGGTGAGTCCCACAAAGAGACCGCCGATCACAAGAGCTATCGTATAGGGGAGCCTGACATACTTGACCACGACACTTATCAGGGCCGCTATGGTCAGAAGCGTTAGAAACTGGATCTCAGGTCCGATGAGAGTCTGTTCCATCAGGAGTACCCTAGGCGGGTATGGGTTTTCTCTTCTCGTCTACGCTCCGGTAGAAGCGGTCACTGTCTATTATCGCGCGTTCGATCTCACCGTCTGCAACGAGCTCAACTTCGTCGTAGACCTCAACATCAAATAGATACTTGATACCGGCAACCTCCCTTAATTTAACGGTGGCCTCTACCTTCAGGCCGAGAGGGGTAGGCTTGAAGTGGCGCACAAGGATCCGTGTGCCCACGGAGATCTCGCCATCCTTCATCACAGGCAAAAGCGCATCGGAGGCCGCGCTTTCAAATAATACTGTGATCATTGGAGTGGCAAGGACATCAACACCTATATTCCCTGCGGAACTTGCAAGATGACTCTCATCAACTACGATGGAAAACTTCCCGGTGGCGCCGGGCTTAAGTCTGCTCATGGTTATAATCCTCTCTTATTGGGTGCAAGATAAACACAGGCGGGTTTGCTCGTCAAGGGATGAAGGGTGGTCTGTTTAAAAGGCTGGTGACTTGACGCTGTGAGAACGTATGTGGTAATTATCATCCCGGAGGTAGATTTGATGATATTAAGAGATAACCTCGCTCCATTTGTATCACTGAATCGATTCTGGTGGTGGTCCACCGGATAAAATCAGCTCATGTCGGCCATCGGACAGGGATGGAAGTGCCAATCACCAACCCATACAAGCCCCGCCGAGATTCGGCGGGGCTTTTGTCGTTGTTATTGTCGCAAAAAGTCCATGAGCGGCTTTTTGCTCCTCGGGAAGGGAAAAGCGTCGTTTTCCCTTCCCTCACGAATCCATAACTATATATTAAGGTTATGGATTCGGGCGCCCATGCTCGGGCGCGATTGTAATACTGAGCAAGTCATTGATTCGGGCGCCCCTCAATGGGCGCATTGATGACTTTTTGCGAAGTAATCAATCTTGAATGTAGAAATAGAGCGTTATTCTGCACGACTCACGGAGGAATATCCTCGTAGTACCAGGGTATTTCAGATCGATTCGAAAGGGTTTTCATTTTAACGCAGGGGGGATAGAAAGGAGAAAGGAATGAGAGGGAGATTGATTTTGAGAATTGTTGCTCTGACAGTGATGGTTGCTTTTTCACTGGTGGCGCAACATACATATGCGGCCGATTCTTACAAGATAGGGGCGGCTTTTGCTCTAACCGGACCGGCTGCCATGATAGGCGACCCTTCCAAAAAGATGGCTGATATGCTTCTGAAGGAGATCAACGATGGCGGTGGTGTCAACGGCCATCCAATCGAGATGATCACCTACGACACTGCGTCCGATCCCACAAGGGCTGTGACTGTAATACGCAGACTTGTGAACAAGGATAAGGTTCTGGCGGTGATAGGACCCACGACGACGGGCTCAGCGATGGCTTCAATCAAGTTCATACAGGATAGCGAAGTGCCAATGATCGCATGTGTTGGCGGATCTCCCGTGGTGATCCCGGTGAAGAAGTGGGTGTTCAAATCCCCTCAGACGGGGATAGTTGCTGCAGAGCGCCTTTTCGATTACTTTGTGGAAAAGGGTATAAAGAAGGTAGCCCTGATGACATCGGCCGGCGGATTCGGCAGTTCCGGAAAGAAGGCCCTTCTGGACCAGGCGGAGTCTCGTGGTCTGAAGATCGTGGCGGACCATCGATACAATGATAAAGACACCGATATGAGTGCCCAGATCACAGCTATTCGGGGTACGGATGCTCAGGCAATAGTTGTCTGGGGTATAGGGCCTGCACCTGCCATCATTACCAAAAACGTTAAGCAGCTTGGAGACAAGATACCTGTATTTATGAGCCACGGTCAGGCTGATCCCAGTTTCATAAGGCTAGCCGGATCGGCAGCTGAGGGTGTACGAATGCCGGCAAGCCGCTTCATCGTAGCCGACCTCCTGTCTGACAATGATTCCAGGAAACCGTTTCTTCAGAAGATAAAGAAGGCTTACGAAGCCCGCTACGGACCCGTAAGCACCCACACTGGTTATGCCTACGATGCCCTGCAGATATTGGTGAGGGCCCTGGAAAAGGCAGGCCCCGACCGCGCAAAACTCAGGGACGCTATTGAAAAGACGAAAGGCTATGTGGGAATCAACGGAACTTTCAATATGTCCCCGGATGATCACAACGGTCTGACAAAGAAGTCCCTCGTTATGGTTATGGTAAAGGACGGAGGCTGGGTGATTGTCCCCTGAACAATCTGATTCATATCCGGGAGGAGGTCCTGTACGCCTCCTCCTGGGTAACGAAGCCATAGCACAGGGTCTTTTTGAAGCAGGCTGCAGGTTGGCTGCTGCCTATCCCGGAACTCCTTCCACCGAAGTTCTGGAAGCTCTTCCCGCTTATGGAGCTTTGGATCTGCATCTTGAGTGGTCAGTAAACGAAAAGGTGGCATTGGAAACAGCCAGTGCAGCTTCATACTGCGGGCTCAGGACCGCCGCCGTAATGAAACAGGTGGGGCTCAATGTTGCCATGGATCCTCTGATGAGCCTTGCCTACACGGGTGTCGTAGGCGGACTGCTCCTGATCGTGGCGGATGATCCAGGACCGTACAGCTCCCAGACTGAACAGGATACACGATTCCTTGCGATGACCGCAAAAGTTCCCGTTCTTGATCCAGCACCGCCTGAACAGGCAAGAGAGATGGTACACACCGGCTACAGGATCTCGGAGAAGTACAGGATCCCGGTGATCTTGAGGCCTGTATTGAGGGTATGCCACTCCAGGGCGCCCATCTCCGGTCTTCGAAAGCGAGAGAAGGGAAAGGATGCGTCTTTTGTAAGGGACGTCAACCGCTGGGCCGCCACCCCGAGCTTCCGGTATCATCTGCATGAGGAGCTCAACTACAAAATTCACTCTGTCCTGAAAGACCCGGATGTTGTCTCATCATACACGTTGTCTGACGCATCTGTGTCCAATGCTCCTTTTGCCATAGTGGCCTCTGGCCTTCCCGCGGCCTATGCTGCCGATATCCTCAGTCAATCGGGTATGGAAAATGAGATTCCTCTTCTTTGTGTGGGGGTACCGTTCCCTCTGGATAAGGGCAGGATAACTTCAATGCTTGACGGGTGCGGCAGGCTCCTGGTTCTGGAGGAGACCGGAGCACTTATGGAGACTCTGCTTGGCGGATATTTTGATATCTTCGGCAGGTTCGACGGAACAGTTCCGTCAGCAGGAGAGATGACGCCGGATACGGTTGCCCGTGCCCTCGCAAAGCTCCTCCCGGAAAAAGGTCTGGTTGAGGAAACATATACGGTCAGCCAGGTCGAAGAGGAACAAGATGAAAAAGCGGTTACAGTCCCGCCCACGCTCTGCCCGGGATGCTCTCACAGGGCCTCATTTTGGGCCCTGAAAAAGGCCATGCCTGGAGGAATCTACACTGGTGACATAGGGTGTTACACCCTTGGAATATCCCTTGGGACCGTTGACACTGTCCTTTGCATGGGAGCGTCTATTTCACAGGCAGCAGGATTTTTCTGGTCGCAGCTTAAAAAAGACGAAACCCCTGTTCCCATCGCCGCTGTTATAGGTGATTCAACTTTTTACCATTCCGGCATACCGGCCCTTCTTAACGCAGTTCAGCAGGGAGCTGCCTTTGTGCTCCTGATTCTGGACAATGGCATGTCAGCCATGACAGGAGGGCAGCCAAGCCCTGCATCGGGCCTTCTGGCTGGTGGAGGTCATGGGGTGCCAGTGCCTATGGAAGAGGCCATTGCCGGGTGCGGTGTAAAGCATATAAAGATTTGTGATCCCCTCGATTCTGACTCCATGGTGGGTGTTGTCGAGGATGCAGCACAAGTGGCTGGTGAGGGAGAGATGGTTGTAATAATAAGCAGATCTCCCTGTGCCCTGATCCACACAGAGCAGTTGGGGCCGAGACCTGTTGTGGATCACGAGGTGTGCAATGAGTGCCGTATATGTACGGATAGTTTCGGCTGCCCTGCGCTTGTGTGGGAGGATGAAGGGCTGACGATCACACCGGTGTTGTGTACGGGCTGCGCGGCATGTGTTCAATCGTGTCCCATCGAGGCTATCATGGTCAGAGAGCTCTGATGAAAAACCCACAGTTTTCATACGATATTGTTATCTCCGGCAGAGGAGGTCAGGGTGTTTTGTTCCTCTCCCGAATAATCGGAGAGGCGGCTCTTTTCCAGGGACTCATGGTAAGGACAACAGAGACCCACGGTATGGCTATGAGGGGTGGATCCGTGCTGTGCTTCGCTAGGATAGGAGAGTGTATGGCTCCTCTTTTCCGGCCTGGTGCCGGCAGGTTGCTAATGGCCCTGCACGATAGTGAAGTGGCTGGTGGCTTGCGATTTCTCGGGCCTGGTTCCCGGGTTCTGGTCAATACCAGGGAAGATCCAAAACCAGACCTCATTCATGTTGATGCTGACGGCATTGCCGCATCGGCAGGAAACTCGAGGTCAGCGAATCTGGCTCTCCTGGGAGCGGCAGTGACACTTGAGGATTTTCCCCTCCAGGAGCATGCCGTAGAGTCTGTAATAAAAGGAACGGGTGGTGACAGAATCACGGAAATTAATCTCAAGATCTTCAGATCTGGGCTAATCGAAATTGGTAGGGAGAAGTAGATGTATCAGCCGGACAGTGAAACTCTGATAACAGAAAAGATCCGGAAAATTCAACTTGACAGACTGCGAAACACTATCCGACATATAAGGGATAGCAACTCCGATTACCATGAGAGGGTTGGCGGAGTTGATCCGGAAGAGATCCGGGATCTCGACGATCTTGCTGGTCTGCCCTTCCTGACTAAGGAAGACCTGCGAAATGAATACCCCTACAACCTCATCTGTGTCGGGATGGAAGATATTGTCCGGATGCATATGAGTTCGGGAACAACCGGAACGCCCATTATAAATCCCTTTACCAGAAGTGATGTGGACCAATGGAGAGAGATCATGGCCCGTTGTCTCGCCACAGCTGGTGTGGGCAAGAACGACGTTATTCAGATCACGCCATCCTTCGGGCTATTTAACGGAGGTTTCGGTTTCCATTACGGGGCGGATACTCTGGGAGCTTTCATAATACCTATTGGCGCTGGTCGAACCTCACTGCAGCTGCAGTTTTTTCGCGATCTGAAGACTACTGCCTTGGGAGCAATTGCGTCCTATCCCCTCAGGCTCATGGAGGTGGCAAGGGAGCAGGGGTTCGACTGGAACGACACCGAACTGAAGGTGGGGATCTTGGGAGCCGAGATATGGAGCGATGAGATGCGCAGCCGCATCGAGGCCGAGATGGGGATAAAGACTTTCGATATCATAGGGATGACTGAGTCAGGCGGGATCGGGATGGGGATAGACTGTGAAGCCCAGGAGGGTATACACGTATGGGAGGATCACTATCTGATAGAGATTGTCGATCCGGACACAGGTGCGGTGATGCCGGATGGTGAGATGGGTGAAATGACCGTTACCACTTTGACCAGAGAGGCTCTCCCCCTGATCCGTCTCAGGACCAGCGATATAACGGCTGTGGTATCCAGGGACCCCTGTTCATGCGGCAGAACTCACCTGAGGGTAGAGCGCATCACGGGCCGTACCGATGACATGATAAAGGTAAAGGGGGTTAATTTTTACCCGAAGCAGGTAGAAGCACTACTCCTCGGGATCGAGGGTGTGGGCATGGATTATCTGATAAAGATCGATAGGGTCGCCGGACGTGACTCTCTGAAGATCGCTGTAGAGGTTGACGATCCAGAGAACGACAGGCTGGCTGAAAAGCTCAACAGGATTCTACTGGATTACCTCAGTGTCGGTGCAGACATCGAACTCCTCTCTATCGGAGAAATAGAGAGGAGTCCAGGCAAGGCTGTAAGGGTTCAGGACACCCGTTAGTTACCCCTTCAAAAAAGTACATAAATGGCATAGAAGCTGAATAGTTTAGATGATATGTGAAAATTCTCTTGTAATGCCATATCAATCCTGTATATTGTATACCGTATTTTGTTTAATGGGGCGGATAGGGGTTAATATCCCATCGTATAATTGATTAGCTTCGGAGTATTCTCCAGCAAATTTGACATTAACTTTGTGAGTTAGGGCCTACGTCGGGCCGCCTCTATAGACGGTTACGGGCAGGCTTTGTTTCGCATAAGGTAAATTTATTACTACCTAAAAAGGAGTGAGACTATGGGAAGCCTCAAAGAA
>DAOVVW010000089.1 GCA_030636965.1 Pseudomonadota bacterium
ATCATGTCGGTCCCGGCACATGATGAGAGGGATTTTGAGTTTGCAAAAAAATATGACATCCCGATAAAAAGAGTAATTGTAAAAGATAAGGATAAAGAGTATACCGAAGAAGTCGAAGAAGTTTATCTTGCCAGCGACTTCATCAAAGAAATTTGCGTTGTTACCACACCAAAACAGCCCGGAACGGGGTGCGGTTATACATCGGTAGCAAGGACCGGTTCCTCTCCACGGGTGTCTACACATATACGATAACTTATCGCACTGACCGCCAACTGGGGTTTTTCAAGAATCATGATGAACTTTACTGGAATGCCACTGGCAACGGTTGGGGATTTTTCATTGAAAAGGGATCGGCCACAGTAAAACTCCCCTCATCGGTTCCCCCTGAGACACTTAAGCTTTTTGCCTACACAGGGCCACAGGGCAGCAAAGCCCAGAACTATACTGCCGAGATAGATGGTGACGGACGCGCCGTCTTCCGAACAACCAGCCCCCTGAGACCCTATGAAGGCCTGACCTTGGTAGTGGGCTGGCCAAAGGGTTACATCAGGGAACCTAGCCGTCTTGACAGGACAGGTTATCTTTTCAGCGACAACCTGGATCTACTTATCGGACTGATTGGCCTTCTGATCGTCATAGGCTATTACTACATCACCTGGAAGAAGGTAGGGAAGGACCCCGAGAAGGGAACAACAATCCCCCATTACGGGCCGCCCGACAATCTCTCACCAGCAGCAAGTCGGTACATCCTGAAGATGGGCTTCGACCATCGCTCCTTCACAGCCGCCATTATCGATATGGGCGTCAAGGGGTATCTCTCCATTACAAACGAGGGAAAGGACTATACCTTAGAAAGGAATCCAGATGCCGACATGTCAAGGCTTTCCAGGGGTGAAACCAGGGTGGCCAACAAACTGTTCGGCAGCAGAAAGAGAAATACCCTCAAGCTCAAGAACAAGCATCATACAAAGATATCCGGATCTATCAAGGCCCTTAAGAAACAGTTGGCTGGAGACCACCACAAGGTACTCTTTAACTCGAACAAAAAACACCTGGTTCCCGGGATTTTAGTATCTATAGTTGTTCTTCTTGCGGCGGGTATTGTCGGCGCAAAGGCCAAATCTGCATTCCTTTTCATGACATTCTGGCTCTCCATCTGGACTGTGGCGGTTGTAGGCCTCTGGTTGGCCAGAAACTACTTAATAGCAGTTATTTTCACTTTCTTTGAGATAATGGGTCTAGTTATGTTGACCCAGGCTGCATCCTTGTCTGTGACTGCCCTGGTTGTCCTGTTGATCCTCATAAATGTTGTGTTCTTCAACATTATCAAGGCACCCACTCTTCTTGGAAGGAGCATCATGGATAAGCTGGAGGGATTCAAAATGTACCTGGAGGCCGCGGAGAAGGACAGGCTCCAGTTCATGAACCCGCCTGAACGTACCCCCGAGCTTTTCGAGAAGTTCCTGCCGTATGCTTTCGCCCTAGATGTAGACCAGGAGTGGTCCGAGCAGTTTTCCCAGGTCCTGTCACAGGCCGGGGAGGACGGTGAACCCTACTCGCCAGGCTGGTATCACGGCTCACACTGGAACAGGATGAACCTGTCCGGTTTCACCTCCGGTCTGGGCTCTTCGCTGAATTCAGCTATCTCATCCTCTTCCACCGCACCTGGGTCATCTTCAGGCGGCGGTGGAGGCGGATACTCCGGAGGGGGAGGAGGTGGCGGCGGAGGCGGAGGGTGGTAGTGGTAAGTGCAAGTTTCTAGTTTCTGGCTTCTAGTTTCTAGTGAATCTCAAACCTCGACACCTCGATTAAATCCAGCAAGCCCTTCTGCCTCCTGCCTCATTCCTTCTGCATAAGAGCAGATAGGATCAGACCGTATTAGTTCCAACTGATCCACTGCGAAACTACCTTCACACTGCGAAGAAAAAGTATGAAAATTCCTTCACACATGACCTCATAACTTCAAACTGCATTTCCTTATAACTCCTTATATTACAGTTAGTTAGAAGCATATACTATTTTTCCTCATCCATGGCATACGCCTTGAAACCCTCCAGTCAAGGAGGACGGAAAAATGGAAAAGAATCTAACAAAAATCAAATCAAGGACCATCAGTTGGTGTTTCGTTTTGCTACTGCTGCTTTACATTGTCATCCCGGCAACTGCCTCGGCTGGCTTCATGAAACGGGAGTCAGATACAAACATGACACCAGAATCGATCAAAGAACTGGAATACAGATTAGCTGTTGATGATGGTTTTTCAAAGAAGCTTGAAGGTATTGAAGCCCACGGCAAACAGGCTGCCGGCAGTAGAAAAATGCAGGCTGTTGCACATGGAGTATGGAGCCATATCAGTATAATCACCAGGCCATTTACTTCTTTTCAGCGCCTGCTATTTATGGTGGTAGATACCGCCGCGGACGCTCTCAGGTGGACCTGGCCCAACAGCTTCAAGGACGGCGAAGTGGCTCCTCTTGCCCGGCATGAGGGGATGGACCTTGTTGAATGGGAAAGGGAGTTGGATGAGATTACAGGCACAACCTCTTCAAAGGGTACAATACGCTATCTCATAGACGGTGAGGAATTCTTCTCCAGGTTGATTAAACGGATGAGTGAAGCCGTGGAGTCGATCCACCTCAGAACATATATTTTCGACAATGACGAACATGCCACCAAGATCGGGGAAATACTCAAGAAGCGGTCTCATGAGGTCGACACAAGGGTAATGCTGGATGGTGCGGGAAGCATTATGGCAACAATGGGGGATTCTGAGAATATGCCGGCCGATCACAAGGTGCCAAATTCCGTCCGGGCATTTCTTAAGGAAGGATCAAAGATCAGAGTCCGGCAGAGAACCAATCCCTTCTTCTTCTTTGACCACTCAAAGACCACTATCCTGGACCGCAAAATAGCCTTCATCGGGGGAATGAACATCGGCAGGGAATACCGTTACGAGTGGCACGACATGATGATGGAAGTAGAAGGTCCTGTGGTAGACATTTTACAGAACGATTTCAACCGGGCCTGGGCCCATGCAGGATTCTTCGGAGATTTCGAAAAACTAATATACAAGCTCAAGCGCAAGAAAAAAGTGGCAGACGATCTTGGCTACCCGATCCGAGTCCTGTTCACCAGACCTGGAGATTCCCAGATCTATCGCACACAGATCGCAGCTATTCGCAATGCCAAAAAGTACATCTTTATTCAGAATGCATATTTTTCAGATGACAAGTTCCTTTACGAACTGATAAGGGCACGTCGCCGGGGGGTTGATGTGAGGGTCATTCTCCCTGACAGAGAGAACTGGAACAAATCGTTGAAAGGATCCCTGAAAAAAATGATGAACTCAAGTAATGCACTTGCAGCCAATACCATGCTGGCCAACGGGATAAAGGTTTACCTCTACCCAAGTATGACTCACATAAAAGCCGCTGTATATGACGGTTGGGCCTGCCTGGGATCAGCTAACTTCGACAAAGCCAGCCTGCACATGAATGAGGAGATAAATATCGCCACATCCTATCCCCCGGCAGTAAACGAACTTGTTAAGCGGCTTTTCCTGCCTGATTTTGAGAAATCTCGTGAACTCACCAGTGAATACAAGATAGCGGCAATTGATCGCATCAGCGAATTGATAGCGGATCAGCTGTAATTCATCCTTGAAAAACCACTGTCATAATAATATTCTTATAATATACTGCGCTGTTTTAACGATCTTACGTTCATCATCACATCTCTGATTGGTTTTTCCCATAGAAAACCCGGCTCTTAAATAATCGATGAACGGTGCCATTGACTGTGAGGTGCTTAAATGGCGACGGAAAAACTGGAGTTTCAGGAAATATACAAGGATTATATGCCTCAGATCGTCCGTTACTTTTCCAGGCTGGTTGGGGACGCTGACGCAGAGGACCTGGCCCAGGAAACTTTCGTAAAGGTTGATAGAGGTCTGGAAAATTTCAGGGGCGACTCAAAAGTATCAACCTGGATCTACAGTATCGCGACCAATGTTGCCAGGGACAGATTCAGGAAAACTTCCGGTAGCAGGGAACAATCAGAATCGTCGATCTCTGAAAATGGCATCGAAACCGAGGACGAGAACGTCTGGACCGGGGAAAAGGCTCGCGATGCTGAGGGTCAGACTTTAAGAAAAGAGATGAATACCTGCATAAGAAGTTTTATCGATGACCTGCCGGAAGACTACAGGGAAGTTCTTGTCCTGATGGACCTCGAGGGCTTCAAGCAGAAGGAAATCGCCGAGATCCTGGACATTTCCCTTGAAAATGTGAAGATCAGGCTCCACCGCGGCCGGGTTGCCCTTCGCGGGGAGCTCCAGACCGGATGCAGCTTTCACCGGGATGAAGAGAACGAGTTGGGGTGTGAGCTTAAAGGTGATGAATAAAAGTTGTTGGTTGTTAGTGGTTAGTTGTTTGTAAGTAATTAACTTTACAGTAAGTATTAAACAGGATTTATTCCGCTTTCCCTTCCTGCTTTCCGCCCTCCGTGCCTCCGTGGTAAAAACCCCAAGCCTGACTCTGTGTCCTCTGTGACCTCTGTGGTTCAAACCCAACTTCCAATATCTAATTTCTAATGCTCCAATTCTAATTTTCTTTCCTGTTTTCCACTAGAAACCAGAAACAAGAAACTAGAAACTCAAAAAAAGTATCTTTTTCATCATCACTTCCGTCTATAGGGTCGAAAGGAGGTGATTCAAATGTACGCTGACGCAACTTTCTGGAGCACATACTGGTGGATAATACCTTTAGTCATGATGGCACTGTGCATGTTCGGAATGAGGGGCAGGGGTTTCTGCATGATGGGCCGACACTCTGACGACTCACATGAGGGGCATTTTGATTCCTCATCCGATTCAGCCCTGGACGTCCTCGACAGGAGATATGCTCATGGCGAGATCGACGGAGTTGAATACGAGGAGAAAAAAGCGGCAATAACCCGAAACACTAACTGATACTGGTAAGAACAGTCCCTGGACCCAGGTCCCAGGTAAACATGGGGTCAGAGCAAATCCAAAAGTGCTCTGACCCCATCGCGTTTTTGATAGAAACTGTTTAATTCCTGTGTTCAAAATCTGTCTCCTATACCCCACTACTTACAATACACGATGGAGTGGTGAAGAATCAACGGAGCTCCCTGGGATCAGAAAATTCAAAAAAGGACTTGACAAGCCGGCTCGGGTTGACTATATTTCGATATATGTCGAACATTCGAGATAAGCAGATCGAGGAAATGGCTGACTTTTTCAAGGCCCTTTCCAATCCCAACAGGCTCAAGATGTTCCTGGAGCTTGTGGCATGTTGTATGCCTGAATGCGTTCCCGCAGCCAGGGGTATAGAAACAAAAACTGAAACTGAAGGTTGCGCCTGCGTGGGGGACCTTGGAAAGGGCCTGGACATAGTTCCGTCCACCATCTCCCATCACCTGAAGGAGCTTCGCAGGGTCGGCCTGATCAAGATTCAGAGGAAGGGGCAGAAGATCGAGTGCAGGATAAACCCGGAAGCATTGGAGTTGCTGCAAGGCTATTTCGCGTAATTGAGGATGGAATTTTTTTGCCACAATATTTCGATATACATAAAATTATGAAATTATTGAATCTAAACCTAAATGTATCCTTTTTGATTCAGGTAAC
>DAOVVW010000063.1 GCA_030636965.1 Pseudomonadota bacterium
ACGGCCCTTCGGAAAATGAAGCGGATAACGCAGAAGCTGGGACTGTCACTGGATGATGTTATGTAGTGGTTAGAACATTAGAGCATTAGAAATTAGAACATTAGACACTGGAACATTGGAGAATGGAGATTAGAAATTGGTTTAAAACAACGTTGAACGTTGAACATTGAGCGTTGAACAATTCATGAATAGGGAATCAAGGAATCAGAGATATGAAAGATCTATCAAAAGTAAACAACCCATACGGAGATGACAAAGTAATAAGCCAGTGCTCCATATTCGGCATGATGAACACCACTGGTGAAGTGTTCTCTGGAAAGGAGATCATCACTGCCATAAGAAATATGCACGAGCGGGGTAACGGCCTGGGCGGTGGCTTTGCCATCTACGGATGCTATCCCGACTATCCTGACGATTACTGTCTGCAAGTAATGTTCGATACCAGGGCGAACAGGGAGGAGACCGAGATTTATCTGAAGAGGTTCTTCCACATTCAACATTCTGAGGAGATCCCCACCTGCCCCACAGAAGTCATAAAGAATCCGCCTGATGTCTATCGCTATTTTGTTCAACCGAAGGTGGAGGAACTGCATGAGATCATCAGCGATGACGACATTGTGATCAGGCGGGTAATGAAGATCAACACGACCCTGGATGGTGCGTATGTATTCTCCTCAGGCAAGAATATGGGAGTCTTCAAGGGAGTTGGATTCCCTGAGGAGATTGCTGATTACTTCTGTCTGGAACAGTACGATGGATATATCTGGACCGCACACGGCCGGTTCCCCACCAATACTCAGGGCTGGTGGGGAGGGGCGCACCCCTTCTCACTGCTGGACTGGACGGTTGTTCACAACGGCGAAATATCATCCTACGGCGCTAACAGGCGCTTTCTCGAGATGTACGGCTATATCTGCACAATGCACACAGACACGGAAGTCGTCGCCTACGCTATCGACCTGCTGGCCCGCAAGCACGGCCTGCCTGTGGATACTGTAATGGACATCTTCTCGCCGCCTGTGTGGGAGCAGATCGACAGGATGGATCCGGACGACAGAAAGTATTTCGAAGTTCTTCGCAGCACCTATGGCCCCCTGCTTCTGAACGGACCCTTTGCGGTCATCATTGCCCACCACGGCGAGATGGTTGCCCACACCGATCGCATCAGGCTCAGGCCCATGGTTGCGGGTATCAAGGGCGACATGGTTTACGCCTCAAGTGAGGAATCGGCCATAAGGCTCGTTTCCAAAGACCTGGAAAAGGTGTGGATCCCAGTTGGAGGACATCCGGTAATAGCCAGACTAAAGGAACTGGCCAAGGATGATGTGGTTGAAGGCGGCAGGGAGCTTCTGAAAGCGGAGGGGATGGAGGTTTAGGTATGCTTACGGCACAACTGCCCGAATTTAATGTCGACAGGGACGAGGATCGCTGCATCCAGTGCAGGGTGTGCGAACGTCAGTGTTCCTTCGACGTTTACGGATACGATGTCCAAAATAATGTGATGATCCACAAAGAGGAAAACTGCGTCGCATGCCAGAGGTGTGCGGTCCTGTGTCCTACCAATGCGCTGGTTATCAAGGAGAACGCCTACACTTACAAGCAGAACGCTAACTGGACACGGGAAGCTATATCGGATCTGAAAAAGCAATCAGAAACCGGTGGTGTGCTCCTGACGGGGATGGGCTGTGATAAACCCCATAAGATCTACTGGGACCATATTCTGATCAACGCCTCACAGGTGACAAATCCGTCCATAGACCCGCTCCGGGAGCCTATGGAGCTGAGGACCCATCTTGGCAGGAAACCCGATTCACTTGAAGTGAAGGACGGTAAACTGAGCTTCCCTGATTATCCCAAAGTGGAGCTATCGACACCCATAATGTTCGGAGCCATGTCCTATGGAGCGATCAGCTATAATTCCTTCAAGTCCCTGGCCCAGGCGGCTCATGAATATGGGACCCTGTTTAATACAGGTGAGGGCGGCTGGCCCAAAGAGCTTCGCAAGTACGGTTCTAACACGATCGTGCAGTGTGCTTCCGGGCGATTCGGTATCGATCTGGAGTACTTCAATGATGCGGCTATGGTGGAGATCAAGATCGGGCAGGGAGCGAAACCTGGTATCGGTGGTCACCTTCCAGGCGAGAAAGTCTCCGAGCATATATCTCTTACCAGGATGATCCCTGAAGGGTCAGATGCCATCAGCCCGGCGCCCCACCATGATATCTACTCCATCGAGGATCTTCAGATGCTCATCCATGCTCTGAAGGAGGCGACGGACTACCAGAAGCCGATCTCGGTGAAGATAAGCGCTGTTCACAACTCTCCGGCCATAGCTTCGGGTATGGTTCGCGCGGGTGCGGACATTATCGTAGTGGACGGATTGCGGGGAGGTACAGGAGCAGCACCCAAGATCCTGCGGGACAACGTCGGCATTCCCATCGAGCTGGCCCTTGCGGCCATTGACACGAGATTGCGAGATGAAGGCATACGCAACTGGGCAAGCCTTGTGGTTTCGGGAGGCATCCGCAATGCCGGGGATATATTCAAGGCGATAGCCCTTGGAGCGGATGCTGTTTACGTAGGTACACCGGCTCTGATAGCTCTTGGCTGTACGGTATGTCAGAAGTGCTATACGGGAAAGTGCGCCTGGGGTATCACCACTCAGGATCCATATCTGACCAAGAGGGTCAACACAGAGATCGGTACACAGGCGCTGGTAAATCTTCTCAGGGCATGGAGCCTCGAACTGAAGGAACTTCTGGGATGCGGCGGAATAAATTCCATCGAATCAGTCAGGGGCAACAGGCTCCAGCTTCGGGGCATCGGCCTTGAGAGCTGGGAGATGGAGACCCTGGGGATACGTGGAGCAGGGCAGTGATGTTTTTCACCCATGAGGGCTGAGGGTGAAAAACAGTGCGAAGGGCGTAGTGCGAAGTGCGAAGGAAGTAGAACATTGGAAATTAGAGCATTGGAATTATAAAACGTTGAACATTGAACGTTAAACGTTAAACGGGAGTAAATACGATGAATACTGCACAGGCAAAAAAAGCGAATCCGAGGAAGGGCCTATCCCCGAGACAGTGGATTAAGATCGATGCGTCAGGAATGTACTACAAGGATCTTAACCGACAGATCCGCGGTCTGGCCGAGCAGGGCGCCCGCAAGTTCGATCTTCAGAACGTCTACGGTCAGCGCTATATAGGTACCAACCTCTGGGCTACTGAGCGCGACAAGATCAGGATCAGGGTTCATGGCACTCCCGGGTCCGATATGGGAGCCTTTATGGACGGTCCGGAGATAGAGGTCTACGGCAATGCTCAGGACGCAACCGGCAACACCATGAACTGCGGGAAGATAGTAATTCACGGCAGCGCAGGTGATGTACTAGGTTATGGAATGCGGGGAGGGGAGATCTACATCAGGGGCAATGTTGGATACCGTGTTGGCATACACATGAAGGAATATGACGACAAGATCCCCACAATCGTTGTGGGTGGTACCGTTCAGGACTTCTTCGGCGAGTACATGGCCGGCGGCAGGATCATTGTGCTCAACAAGTTCTTCGAGGGCAATCCTCCTGTTCGGCAGTCGTACTTCATCGGCACCGGTATGCATGGCGGGAATATATACTTCAGGGGTGACGTTAATATAGAACAGATCGGCGCCGAGGTGAACGTGATCGAGCCCACTGACGCTGAGTGGAAGATCATAGAGAGGTACGTGCACAACTATTGCAAGGCATTTGACCTGGGGGAGAGGAAGGTTAAGCTGCTGAAGAGGGAAAAGTTCTGGAGGCTTTATCCGAAATCAACCCGGCCCTATGGGATGCTTTACGCTTATTGAAAAGCCTTGTGCTTTTCAGTTCCAAGTCCCAAGACCACGTTAGCCCGCTCTGAGGAGCGGGCTATTTTTATTGCACACATCCCGACTTGGAACGGACCATATTTCAGGATATATATTCCTGAAATAAGTAGATAAGATACTCAATAGTGTAGTTATGCTACATTTTTTATACCAATAAATCTTCCTCTTCGAATTGACAGTACCTGTAAGTCTTTGTAGGGAAAGAGGAATTTTAATTCTACTATTAATCCTAAAAGATGGTGTAGAAATTGCATAGATTTATAGATTGTTTTTTTTGACGAATATCAACTAAACACGAGGAGGAGTATTCATGAATCTGAGACGACCCAATGCAAATTCAGCAACAGGGACATTTAACCGCTCCAGGAGCGTTGTCCCCATGTCCGGCCTGTGCACGGACTGTCACGATGGATGCAGGGGCGGATGTGAGGTATGGTTATCATCCTTCCGAGGTAGAGAGGTAATCTATCCTGGACCTTTTGGTGAGATCACTGCTGGTGCCGACAAGAACTATCCCCTGGACTATTCCCATCTGAATATCCATGGCTACGCGGTTGGTGCATTTGGTATGAAAAATGGACTTGAGCCCAACCCCGACGACGCCATTTTTCCCAATGTGGATGTTGAGACCGAATATGGATGGAACAAGAAGGTTAAAATGAAATTACCCTTGTTCACGGGAGCTCTGGGTTCAACTGATATCGCACGTATAAACTGGGAGCACTTTGCTGTGGGTGCCGCAATATCCGGTATCACCCTGGTGTGTGGCGAGAATGTCTGTGGTATCGATCCTGAACTTGAAATCGACAAGAACGGGAAAGTAAAGAGCTCTCCAGAGATGGACAAGCGGATAAATACCTACAGGAAATTCCAGGAGGGCTACGGCGAGATACTGGTGCAGATGAATGTGGAAGATACCAGGCTTGGCGTCGCTGAATATGTCCTTGAAAAGCACGGCCTCGACACCATCGAGCTCAAGTGGGGACAGGGGGCGAAGTGCATCGGCGGCGAGATCAAGGTCAAGGAGATAGAGAGGGCAGAAGAGCTCAAGAAGCGAGGTTACGTTGTAACACCCGATCCCACCGCAAAGGAAGTCAGGCTGGGTTACGAAGACGGGGCCATCAGGGAGTTTGAGAGACATTCCAGGCTCGGATTTGTTACCAGGGAGGGCTTCATGGAGGAGGTAGAAAGACTGCGAAAGCTTGGTTTCGAGAGGATTACCCTCAAGACCGGCGCCTACTCCATGGTAGAACTTGCCATGGCCATGAGGTGGTGCTCAGAGGCTAAGATCGACCTTTTGACAATTGACGGCGCTCCCGGTGGTACAGGGATGAGCCCGTGGCCCATGATGAACGAGTGGGGAGTGCCTACACTATACCTTCAGTCGCTGGCATATGAGTTCGCCGAGAAGCTGACCGCTCAGGGTCTGAGAGTTCCGGACCTGGCCATGGCAGGAGGATTTTCCAGTGAGACCGACATCTATAAGGTCCTCGCCATGGGCGCACCTTATTTCAAAGCGGTCTGCATGGGTAGAGCCATTATGATCCCCGGTATGCTGGGCAAGAATATCGAAAAGTGGATCAAAGAGGACAACCTTCCCAAGACGATCACTAAATACGGGACAACCGTTGAGGAGATCTTCGTCAACTACGAAGAGGTCAAGGAAAAATATGGGAAGGATTTCAAAGATATTCCACTGGGAGCGATCGCGCTATTTACATTCGCCAGGAAAACCAGGGTTAGCTTGAGGCAGCTTATGGCTGGCAGCAGGCGCTTCAGCCTTCCTGTAATAACAAGAAAAGACATCATGGCTCTGACAGAGGAAGCCGCAAAGGTAACCGGGATTCCCTATGTAATGGATTCTTACCGTGAAGAGGCGGAGGATATTCTGGCTGGGAAATAGTGTTTGATAAATTTCCATACTTGTACAGCAGGGCCATCCATTGATTTAGGGTGGCCCTTTTTACTCTATAATAAGGTCTGGAAATTGGTTTCAAGTTATTAGTTGTTGGTTGATAGTCATAACCAACATTAATAATTAGGATAAGCATTATGTATCTCTAATACTCGTTAAACAAACGGAGATAAATGGACAAGATAAAGTTAATCTTTGAGAAGCAGTTAACACACTATCTCTGGTTGCTTATTCTGCTGACAGGATTGTTTTTTGCAGCCTGTTTGCCCGGGTTCAAGGCAGGTGAGTTCCTTGGAATCAGTACCAG
>DAOVVW010000223.1 GCA_030636965.1 Pseudomonadota bacterium
AAAGTACAGTAACCGGAAAAGTCAAAATCAGGCTTTTTCATTTACTCTCTAATGATGACTTCGTAAGAAGTCATCAACGCGCCCATTGGGGGCGCCCGAATCAATGACTTGCAACGCAAGTTGTTGATTTGTGAGGAAAGTGAAAATGACACTTTTCACTTTCCGAGGAGTAAAAAGCCACTGATGGACTTTTTACGACCCTAACAATTATAGATGTGGTTAATAGTTGGACTGGGAAACCCGGGACCGGATTACAGGGGCACCAGACACAATATGGGTTTCCTGTCGCTGGACAGGATATCGGAGCGCTTTAAAATCCCGATAAAGAAATCATCGCCCAAAGAGGCTATCGGCAGGGGCAGGTTCGGAAACGAGGATGTCATACTGCTCAAACCTCTGGGTTACATGAACAGAAGCGGCGATGTTGTAGCTCCCGTTGTTTTTCGGGAGAACGTGGATGGTTCAAGGGTCCTGGTGATAACCGATGACATGGACCTTCCCCTCGGGACCGTCCGCTATCGCGTTAAGGGAGGCAGCGCGGGTCACCGCGGAATGAGATCAATAGTCAACCAGCTTGGGCACGGTGATTTCCAGAGAGTCCGGCTGGGTATTGGGAGACCTGGTACAGGAGAGGACAGTTCAGGCTACGTGCTCTCGGAATTTACCGAGGACGAACATCCGATAATGGTAGAGATGCTTGACGCCACAACTGACCTGGTTGAGGAGCTTATCAACGAGGGGTCGCTGGACCCCGTTACTTTAAACCTTGGTAACACAGAGGAGGAGCTATGACCTGGACACACCTGGCACCGCTTTTCGGTATTGCGGGACTCGCCTTCGCCCTGGGCATCTTCTTTTACATCATGAAGCAGCCCGTGGGGAACGAGACTATGGAGGAGTTGTCGGATATGATCCACGACGGCGCCATGGTATACCTGAAGCGGCAGTACACAATTCTGATCGTATTCATTATAGTTGTATTCTCACTTCTATTCTGGAAGCTGGACTGGCAAACGGCCACGGCATTCCTGGGTGGAGCTTTCTGTTCCATGCTGGCGGGCTATTTCGGGATGAAGGCAGCCACGAGGGCCAATGCCAGGACCTCCGAGGCAGCCACCAAGAGCGGCCAGGCAAAAGCCCTGACCGTGGCGTTTTCCGGTGGTGCTGTCATGGGAGTTTCCGTTGCCGCCCTGGGCCTCATCGGCGTTGGAGTTCTTTTTTACTTCTACGGTGACCCGGAAAAAGCAAGGTACATCAACGGTTTCGCTATGGGGGCCTCTTCCATAGCCCTCTTCGCCCGTGTGGGTGGAGGGATCTTCACCAAGACAGCGGACGTGGGCGCGGATCTGGTGGGCAAGCTCGAGGCTGGAATCCCCGAAGACGATCCCAGGAACCCTGGTGTTATTGCCGATAACGTTGGAGACAATGTGGGTGACGTAGCTGGTATGGGTGCGGACATCTTCGAATCCTACGTGGGCTCCATGATCGCCTCCATCGCCATTGCCGCCACATCCCTGGTCATATCCGACGACCTGAGGGCTGCGTACATGGCCCTGCCGCTGCTTCTTGCCATGTCGGGGATCGTGTGTTCTGCCATCGGGATATTCTCTATCAAGGCCCTTGAGAGGCTGTCTCCAGCGGCGGCTCTGCGCTACTCGACATTCATCGCGGCGGGCCTCCTGCTTTTCACGGCGTTCCTGATGGTCAAGGGAACCGGCATGCCCATAGGTATATTCACCGCCATATTAGCGGGGACCCTGGCGGGGATCCTCATCGGGTTGATCACTGAGTACTACACAGCGGCAAAACCTATTCGTAATATCGCGAAGTCCAGCCAGACGGGTGCGGCCACAAATATTATCACCGGCCTGGCCGTCGGCTATGAATCCACCGCTATTCCCATTGTAATTATCTGTGTTACGATCATCGTTGCTTCAATGGCCGCCGCTCCGGCTAGCCTCTACGGCATCGCTGTGGCAGCTGTTGGAATGCTGGCAACCGTAGGAATAACAATGTCCGTGGACGCATACGGACCCATCGCCGATAACGCCGGAGGCATCTCCGAGATGGCGAGACTGGGACCTGAGACCAGGAAGATCACGGACAGCCTGGACGCCCTGGGCAACACTACCGCAGCTATCGGTAAAGGGTTTGCCATCGGTTCGGCCGCCCTCACAGCACTTGCCATGTTCGCCGCATACTCCCAGGCCGTTGGGCTTACCAATATAAACCTTGCCAAGCCCAAGGTGGTTGTAGGCCTGTTTCTTGGAGGCATCGTTCCCTTCCTTGTCGCTGCCATGACCATGACATCCGTGGGTAAGGCCGCAATGGCCATGGTTGAGGAGATACGCAGGCAGTTCAGGGAGATCCCCGGCATCATGGAGGGGACCGGCAAGCCCGACCACGAGCGATGCATTGATATATCCACCAAGGCAGCATTGAGAGAGATGATCATTCCGGGAGTTACGGCCATTCTTGCACCGGTGATCGTTGGTTTTGTGCTCGGCAAGGAAGCCCTGGGAGGAATGTTGGCCGGGGCCACTCTGACAGGCGTCTTTTTGGCCCTCTTCATGGCCAACGCGGGCGGCGCATGGGACAACGCCAAGAAGTACATCGAGGAAGGTCATTTCGGCGGCAAGGGTTCCGACCCCCACACAGCCGCGGTCGTGGGCGATACGGTAGGCGACCCATTCAAGGACACATCGGGCCCAGCCATGAACATCCTCATCAAGCTCATGTCCGTTGTTTCACTGGTGCTGGCACCGTTATTCAAGGCGATAGAACCGCTTATTAAGTAGTACGCCGACTATCGGTATTGATAAAAAGGCCGTCCTCTTCGGGACGGCCTTTTTTGTTCAACGTCCAACGTTCAATGTTCAAAGTTCAGGATCGTGATGCGTGACGCGTGATGAGTAACGAGTGATTGGTAATTAGTGATTAGTGTTATTCATAAATCCAATTTCGAATATCGATTTTCCATTCTCCAATTTCTATTGATTTATTGCTCTCATGTCTAAACCCAATCTCGAATCTCGACTACCTAAAATATATACGCCGCACCGGCACGGCTAGCCTGTGAGCTTTCTTCAAAAGCACCGACAACAGCATTGTCGCCGCTTATGGATACGGAAATACCGAACTGGTCAAATGCCTGAGCATCCGATGCCGTGAGCTTGTTAACCTCGCCCCAGTTGCCTGGACCGCCCTGGTGACGGTAATAGACATAGGCAGCACCGCTATAGGTCCCCCCTGTATCATCATAACGAGCACCCACGATAGCGTAGTCACCACTTATGGAAACGGATCTGGCGAAAA
>DAOVVW010000026.1 GCA_030636965.1 Pseudomonadota bacterium
AATTCTGTATTCTGACCACTGAATTCCGCAAAAAAAACAACACCTAACAACTTTTTTTGCGAAACATGCTATACCTATTGAATCTATCTATAGGAAGATAATGCATAATTTATAACATTCGGAGAATAATATGAGCCGCTTTCGTGAACTCATAGAGAAAAAAACACTTCTTTGTGACGGTCCCATGGGGACAATGCTGCAGGCTTCCGTCCTCAAGGAAGGTCAGTGTCCGGAGCTTTTGAATATTGAAAAACCGGACGACGTCATCGCTGTGCATAAAGCATATATCAATGCTGGAGCGGATATCCTGGAGACCAACACCTTCGGTGCCAACAGGGTCAAGCTGTCAGCTTACGGCCTTGAGAACCAGACTAAAAAGATAAATTCCACGGCTGTTGATATCGCAAAGAAAGCCGCTGGAAACAACGTTCTTGTGGCTGGCAACATCGGGCCCACAGGAAGGTTCCTGGAGCCTGTGGGCGACCTCACCTTCGGCGAGGCACTGGAAATCTTTACCGAACAGATAAGCGCCCTTGCGGGAGTCGACCTGTTTATCCTTGAGACCTTTTCGGATATCAAGGAAATAAGGGCTGCTGTGATCGCGGCTAAATCCCTGGGTGAGACTCCAATTGCAGCCCTCATGACCTTTCAACCCGACGGGAATACGCTGCTTGGCACCAGCCCGGAGGCTGCAGCAGTGACCCTTGACGCGCTGGGAGTGGATGCCCTGGGTACCAACTGTGGGCTGGGGCCTGACGGTGTCCTCGATGTACTGCGTCGGATGGCAGCAGTTACCGAGCTTCCCCTGGTCTCAATGCCCAACGCAGGAATACCCAGACTCGTTGACGGGAAAACCGTCTTCCCGGCGTCTCCTGATGATGTTGCGAGGTTAACTGAGGATTTCCTTTCTATCGGCACAGGCATCATGGGAGGATGTTGCGGCAATACTCCTGAACATATAAAACGCCTGAAGGAAGAGATCGCAAAACACGGTGCCTCTCCCGTTTCCAGAATCCTTCCCGATCCCGGAGCAACAAGTCTTTCATCGAGGGGATCTGTCCTTTTCATTGGGGGAAACAGCCCGATGAGAGCGATAGGCGAGAGGCTCAATCCTACCGGCAGGAAGGTGATGGCTGAAGCAGTCACCTCAGGAAACCTGTCCCTGTATCAGGACCAGGCCCGCCAACAGGTGGAGGCTGGCGCTCATATGCTTGACGTAAATGTCGGGGTACCTGGAGTAGACGAACCCGCGATCATGCATAGTGCTGTCTTGCTTGTGCAGCAGGCCTGTTCAGTTCCCCTGAGTATCGATTCCCCCAGGCTGGAGGTAGTGGAAGCGGGGCTCATGGCATCGGACGGCAAACCTCTGGTAAATTCAGTCACTGGAGAAGAGGAAAGCTTAAACGCCGTCCTGCCGCTTGTTTCCAGGTACGGCGCGGCAGTCCTGGGGCTTTGCCTGGATGAAAACGGCATACCGGAAAAGGCTGAACAGCGGCTTAAAATAGCTGAACGCATCCTTGAAAAGGCAAAATCACAGGGCATCGAACCAAGAAATCTTCTCATCGACTGCCTGGTGCTATCAGCAGGGGCTGAGCAGGAGATAGTCGCTGAAACGCTCAAGGCAGTCAGACTGGTAAGGGAAAAGTTGGGCTTAAACACCGTTCTTGGGGTGAGCAACGTATCTTTCGGTCTTCCAGCAAGGGAAAACCTGAACGCGGCATTCCTGGCAATGGCGGCATCCGCGGGCCTTTCTGCCGCCATCGTCAACCCGATGAATGAAACATTGATGAAAATACTGGCCGCATCAAGGGTGATCCTGAATCAGGACGCAAACGCCCTCGACTACATAAGAATCTATTCGGATATTGAAGAGGTCAAGGCTCCTGACAAAGCTGCCGCCTCCGATACCGAGCAACTGCACACCACAGTAGTGGAAGGAAATGAACAGAGGGCGGGTGAACTGGCTGCAAAACTTCTGGATTCAGGGATGGCGCCCTTACAGATAAGCGAAGAGGTCCTCATACCAGCTATGTCAGAGGTCGGGGGCAAGTTCGCCAGGAACGAATATTTCCTCCCCCAGGTATTAATGTCAGCCAACGCCATGAAGGCTGCTTTCGGGCCCATCAGGGAGAGCCTTCTGGGCCAGGACCTGCCATCCAGGGGAAAGATCCTGATTGCGACCGTAGAGGGCGACATACACGATATCGGAAAGAATATCGTGATCACGCTCCTTGAAAACCATGCATACGACGTCGTGGATCTTGGCAAGAACGTGTCCGCTGATACGATCGTTGAAAGGGCTAAAGCGGAAGAATGCCAGGCTATCGGTCTTTCCGCGCTCATGACAACTACCATGATCAAGATGAAGGAGGCCGTATCGACCATCAAGGATGCCGGCCTGGGCGTTCCGGTAGTCGTAGGTGGCGCCGCTGTTACCCAGCAGTTCGCCGATGAGATCGGAGCGGACGGTTATGCAAACGATGCCACCACTGCCGTAGAGCTCTTTAACCAGTTCATCGGTCAAAAGGGCTGATAAATGTCATTCGACCTGCGACAGCTGCGCGCCCTGAACGCAATCAGCAAATACGGTGGGTTTTCCAGCGCGGCGAGGGAGATAAACTTAACCCAACCCACCCTGAGCACCCACATCCGAAATCTTGAGGCCCAGTTGGGCGTCCGCCTCTTTGACCGTTTGGGGAGGAACGTAATCCTGACTCCGGCAGGCAAGGTATTTGCCGACTACGCCCGGAGGATAACGGATCTGTGCGATCAGTCTGTCCAGGCAGTGCAGGCTTTCCTGGGTGAGATGAAGGGAGAGGTGATCCTGGAAGCGAGTACGGTTCCAGGAGAGTACCTGTTGCCCAGATGGCTTGGTTCTTTTACAAAGATGTACCCGGAGATCAAGATAACGCTAACGGTCAGTGACTCCACCACTGTAAAGGAACGAGTAAACCTGGGCGAGATCCCCATGGGTGTGACCGGCTCTCCTGCCGGTCATCCACTGCAAACTCATCTGCTGTGTGAGGACGAGATTATCCTCGTGGCTCCCGGAGAGCTGGTTCAAAGCAGTAAAGCAGGCACTGAACTTGACACAGCGGATCTTTCAGCGCTGCCCATTATCAGAAGAGAGCCCGGTTCGGGTACACAGGAGACCGTGGAGAAAGCCTTGAAGGAAAGTGGTATGGATCCAGATGAACTTAACTGGATCGCCACTCTTGGAAGCACCCAGGCTATTATCGAAGGAGTGATGGCAGGTCTGGGATCCAGTTTTCTTTCGAAAAGGACAGTCGAAAAGAGACTCTCCTCGGGTGAACTTGTCCGGATGAATGTGATGGGCCTGAGGATAAAGAGAGGATTTTACATTATAACCCACTCGGCCAGAAGCATCTCGCCCATCACCCAGGAACTCCTCAACTACCTCCTGGTCGCGGGCAAGGATTGACAACCAGTCCTAAGCTCTTGATGAACTATCTCTGATAGCGATATAATGGTAAAGTTTTTCTGGATTAATTTTGATAGGGTTGTAAAAAGTCCATCCATGGCTTTTTACGAAGTCATCAATAAATTTTCTTTGAAGGAGGCTCATTGCCTGAGCGATGCTTACCGGATATAACACCGACATAAAACACGAGGGCGCAATCTATCATATTCAGACCGAGGATGGCGGGGTCGACAATCCTGTCATAGTCAGTCTTATCTACCAGGGTGGAAGGATACTCTCCTCAAAAAAGACCAGTTACGCCCAGATCGTAGGGACTGAAGGTTTTGTGTCCCAGCTCCGCCAACTCCTTGAGGGCCAGCACCGGGATATGATAAACGACGTTACGTCAGGGCAATTCACCGATGATGCAGTCCCTGCGCCTTCCCCGTCCGATCCTCTCCCCGATACTGCCGATGAAAAAAACCTGGATCAGGTGATCCTGGAATATCTGGCATCGGAGCTCGACAGCGAATGACCCTCACTGAAGGAACCGGGCGTCCGGTTACCCGGTGCGCTACCCCCTACAGATGATACAGCTCTTTCATGTCAGCAAATGGTATCAGAAGGATGTCCCAGCCCTGCAGGATACGAACATTCTCATTCCTAAAGGGGAGTTCGTCTTTATTACCGGCGCCAGCGGTGCAGGGAAGAGCACACTGCTCAAGCTCCTTTTCGGTGATGAGCGGCCCACCAGCGGCCAGATCCTCGTACATGGAAGGAACATAGCCCGTCTCCCAAAGTCGAAGATCCCGACCCTGAGAAGGGAGATCGGGGTTGTTTTCCAGGATTTCAAACTCCTTTCCTCTCGCAACGTGTTTGATAATGTTGCCCTGGCCCTGGAGGTCCTGGGCATGCCGCGGCGAGAGATCGGCAGACGGGTCTTTTCCATGCTTAAAAGGCTCGGTATCCATCACAAAATGAGGTCAAACCCCCTGACCCTTTCTGGAGGTGAGCAGCAGCGTGTAGCTATAGCCCGGGCACTTGTCAACGAACCACTGATAGTCCTCGCCGATGAGCCCACAGGCAGCCTCGATCAGGAGGTATCGGAACATATTATGAACATCTTCTCGGATGTGAACGCCCGCGGAACTACCGTTGTCATTGCTACCCACAATCTGGACATGGTCAAGACCATGGGCAGGAGAGTGATCCACCTTGAAAAGGGGCGAATCGTCCAGGAAGGCGGGCTGTGAGAAGGCTCCTGTCCTCCCTGTTCCGCGCGCTGGGCAACCTTCGCCAGAGCTGGGTAGTAGCCACCATCACTACGGCTATCATCTCTATCTGCCTGTTTCTCGTAGGTGGGTATATCCTCATGATCCACAACATCGACAACGTCATTGAAAACATGCAGGGTGATGTACGCGTCACCATCTACCTGAGGGACGGATTTCCAATGTCCGACACAAACCTCCTCCAGGATCGTCTCACCGGCTTGGCGGAGGTTGAGTCTGTGACATATACCAGCAAGTCCGACGCACTGGTAGAGTTCGAATCCATGCTTGGAAACGACAGGGACATCCTCGACGGGCTGGACGAAATACCCCTGCCTGCCAGCTTAAGGCTGACACCCAAACCGGAGTACCGAACCTCGGAAGGTATCCACTCGATACTGGGCAAGATCGGCGATGACTCCCTCGTGGAGGATATCCAGTACGGTGAGGACTGGCTCGGCCGGTTTGAGAAGATACTTGTGGTGCTCAATACCGGAGCGGTCGTGCTTGGAGCCATTCTGTCTCTGGCCGCAATATTTATTATCGCCAACACAATAAAGCTCACAGTCCTTGCCCGCCGTGACGAACTTGAGATCATGCGGCTGGTGGGTGCTACCGAGGCTTTCATTCGTACACCATTCCTGATAGAGGGCCTCATACAGGGCCTGACCGGTGCCGTTTTTTCCATGGGTTTTCTCGTTCTTCTACACGGGTTCGTGGAAAAACAGTTGGCTGCAACGGTGTTCGATATAATCGGCATCAGATCGCTGGAATTCCTTTCCACAAACATCATGATCGCCATACTGCTGTGCGGAATGTTCCTGGGAGGGATAGGGAGCATGGCATCCGTCGGAAGGTTCTCGAGATAATGAGTCGTCTTGTCATAACGATACTCCTGATATCCTTAACCATTCCTCTACCACTTCGGGCCGAAGAGGTGGAAAGCTCCATCAAAACCCACCAGGATAAACTGGAGGTGATCGAGGAGAAGATAACCACAGCTGAGGAGAAAATAGAGAGATCCAGTGAAAAAGAGGTCACGATCCTCGGCAACCTCGAACTTCTTGACAGGGATATCAGTTCAAAAAGACGAAATATCAGAACCCTTCGTACGAAGGAAACGGTTCTGGTAAAAGCCATTGCCCAGAGTGAGGACGATCTGGCCCTCATACGGGAAGAAAAGGAACATGTGAGAAGGAGGCTTGTCAACAGGGCCGTTGCTCTTTACAAAGCTGGCAATGTGCGTTATCTAAAGGTGATTTTGGAATCGAGCGGTGTTGAGGATGTGCAGCGTCGACATCAGTATATGACCAGAGTCATGAACTACGATGCGGAACTCTTTGCCAGGACAGCAGACCTTTACGTCCGTGAGAAGGAAGAGGTAAGCAGGCTGCGATCGGACAAGGAACAACTTACATCCACTCGCCGGAAGCTTGAGGGTGACCTCACGGGACTGTCCCGCCGGAGGAGAAAAAGAGACATCCTCCTCGCGCAAGTCAGAAACGTTAAAGACCGGAACACCCGTCTTCTCCGGGAACTGGAAACCTCGTCTACCAGGCTCATCCAGCTGATCGAAGCTCTCCAGCGTCAGGCATCCACCGGTGATTCCGCCTTCCCCCTGTTGAAGGGAGGATTAAAGCCTCCCGTTTCCGGGAAGATAATTGTTGATTTCGGAAGGAACCGCAATGACCGTTTCAATACATACACCCTCTCCAGGGGTATCACCATACAGTCGGCCGAAGGAACTCCCGTCAAGTCCGTATACAGGGGCAAGGTTCTCTTCGCAGACTGGTTCCGGGGATACGGCCGTATCATCATCCTGGACCACGGCGGAGGCTACTACACCCTTTACGGACACCTATCCGCCCTCCATGTGGAAGTCGGGCGGGAAATAGAGGCCGATGAGGTGATCGGTCTTGCCGGAGACAGCGGATCCCTTGAAGGCCCCGCGCTATACTTCGAGATCAGGTACCACGGGAAACCAGTCGATCCTAAACCCTGGCTAGCTGGAAAGTTCAGATCGGGAGGATAAATTAATGAAGCCACTCAGAATACTAAAACTATGCGCCTTGCTTTCTCTTCTGCTCCTGTTCGTGGCCACCCAGGACACAACCAGTCCGGTACTTGACGCTCAGGCCTACAACGAATCAACCTATGAGCAGATAAAGATCTTTTCCGAAGCGCTTTCAATAGTTCAGAAGAATTACGTGGAGGAGCCCGATAGCAAGGAACTGGTTCAGGGCGCCATTCAGGGCATGCTCAAGACCCTGGATCCGCACAGCGCTTATATGACCCGGGATATGTACAAGGAGATGCAGATCGACACCCAGGGCGAATTCCAGGGGATCGGGATCACAATCGGTATACGGGACGATATTCTTACGGTCATTGCGCCGATAGACGACACACCGGCCTACAGGGCAGGAATTCTGGCCGGAGACAAGATAATCAAGGTAGAGGACAAACCCACCAAGGACATGACCCTGATGGAAGCAGTAAAGTTGATGCGCGGCCCGAAGGGAACAAAGGTAAGTATCACTATTGCTCGCGAGGGAGAACCTGAACCCATCAGTTTCACCATCACCAGAGACGTTATACCCCTGATAAGCGTGAAGACAAAGGAAATAGACAAGGATGTCGCCTATATCAGGATCACCCAGTTCCAGAAAAAGACGCCCAGAGAGTTTTCCGATGCTCTCAAGAAAATGCACAAGCAAAAGAGCGAGAACTTCAAGGGGATGATCCTTGACCTGAGAAACAATCCGGGCGGGCTCCTCATTTCGGCTATAGAGGTAGCAAACAAGTTTGTGGAAAAGGGAGCGATAGTTTCCACCAAAGGCAGGCTCGCCAACCAGAACTATTCCTATAACGCACAGATGAAGGGAACCGAACCCGATTACCCCCTTGTCGTTCTTGTAAATGGAGGTTCTGCCAGCGCTTCGGAAATCGTTGCGGGAGCTCTCCAGGATCACAAGAGAGCCATAACCATCGGCACGTCCACATTCGGCAAGGGCTCGGTTCAGACCATCTACAGACTTGGAGATGGTTCCGGACTGAGGGTTACCACAGCTAAATATTACACCCCCAGTGGCCGGTCCATTCAGGCCACCGGCATCGACCCTGACATAGTTGTACACAATAAGGGTGGAAAACCGATCGGGCACCTGAAGGAAAAGGATCTGGAGGGTCACCTGGATAACGATCAGGTCAAGGATGAGTCTGAGGCACCGAAAAACTCCGACGAGGAAGCTCAACCTGTGATAGACAGGATCCCGGAGGACCCCAAGGAAGACGATCAGTTGATGAGAGCTGTGGATCTGCTCAAGGGACTGGACCTCTTCAAGAACCTGAAAGCTGGCG
>DAOVVW010000167.1 GCA_030636965.1 Pseudomonadota bacterium
GATTCCTAATATCCACATTCCACTGCACAACCCCAAAAACACGCATAAAACCTTAACTTGTCATATGACTTGTGATATAGTTTACAAAGTCTGTACACTACTCGTTGAATGTCAATGATGAATAAAACCCTCAAGAGATGCCTTACGGTGGAGTGTTTAGGGGAGATCCGTTAATGACAGCATCCAATAAAACAGTTCTGGTTGTGGAGGACAAAGTATCACTTACTCAGATGCTTCAGTTCCTCTTTCTGTCCAAGGGACTGGATGTGGAGATAGCTTATGATGGCATTGAGGCTATGGAAAAAATCAATACTCTACGTCCTGACCTTGTCCTCCTCGACATTATGATGCCGAAAATGGATGGGTTTGAGGTCCTGGAAAAACTGAAGGATTCCCCGGACACAGCCGGAATCCCGATTATCATGCTTACAGCAAGGAAGAGCAAACATGACATGGACAGGGCCAGAGAACTCGGCGCTGTTGAATATATTACAAAACCCTTCAAGGCGGTAGAGGTTGTTGATAAGGTCCTACGGCATCTGAGTTAAGTAGCTATCCGATAGCGGCCTCCCAGGTTGATGGCTTCGCAAGAAGTTGTCAACGCGCCCATTGGGGGCGCCCAAATCGATAACTTGCAATGCAAGTTATCGATTTGTGAGGAAAGTGAAAATGATATTTTTCGCTTTCCGCAAAGTAAAAAGCCAAGAATGGACTTTTTACGACCCTTTCAAGTTTAAGTCAGATGATGAATCCCTTTAGATGGATAAGATCCAGTATTCGCAGGAAAGCTATTGTTAGCCTGCTCCTCCTGTTGCTGTCCGCGATCTTTCTTATTGGTCTTTCCATAGTTTCCTGGGCCAGACATTTTGTTGTGGATGAATCGAAGCGGCTTGCAGCGTCCACAAGCCGCTTTGTTGTAAATGATCTATCGGGCCTTGTGTATGCAGAATCAAGTCTCGATGAGATAGCCGGTGTGATGGATCGCGTCTGTTCTGATTCTGCAGTCCTGTATGCCCTGTTGCTGGGAGAGGATGGGAAACTTCTTGTCAGTAGCTGTAACAAGGTGGAGCCTGATCACAGTAATGCTCTTCCCCTTAGCGAGCTCTTGACTATCGAGCCGGAAGGCTCCAGATTTCATGTGTACGAAGATGTCCTTGAGGTCTACCGTCCTATTACAAACCCCGTGACGGGGACCCGCCATTTCTTTCTCATGGGATTCAATATCGCCGAAGTTCATACCATCATCTCGAAGGTAACCCGTCTCATAGCCATAAACGGGTTCATTGTCTATCTTGTGGGTCTCATGATCCTCCTCACAGCGGTGAACCGGCTGGCAGGGCCCCTTGACCATCTTACAGAAGGGATCCAGGATGTTGGGTCGGGTAAGTTTCCAAGTCCCCTGGCAGTGGAGGGAGAAGATGAAATTGCGTCCCTGTCCAGTGCTTTTAACAAGATGTTAGAGGATCTGAACAAATCCAGGAGTGAAATAGAAGAATATCAACTTCACCTGGAGGAGATGGTGGAAGAAAGAACCTCTTCACTGAATCGGGCGAATACCGAACTCGGCAATATCAATAAATCCCTTCAAGCCGCCAACGAAAAACTAATGGAGCTTGACAAGCTGAAATCAAACTTTCTGGGAATCGCCACGCATGAGTTAAAAACTCCCCTGGCGGTTGTAGAAGGCTATCTGGAAAGTCTCGAAGACGGTTTTGCAGGGGAGTTGTCTGAAGATCAACAGGGCGTTGTTCAACAAACACTGGCATCGTGCTACAGAATGGATAATCTTATTAGCGACATGCTGGACCTCACGAAGATCGAGGCTGGAAAGCTGCCAATGGACAGGCAGCATCTATCATTCATCCATGTTGTCGAGACAGTAGCACACCAGATGGCTTCCATGGCAGAAAAGAGGGGCATAAGCCTTGAGGTCATAGATGATGGCTTTGAAACGGAGGTCTATTTTGATCAGGAGAGGATCTCCCAGGTTCTGGTCAACCTGATAGGCAACTCGATCAAATTTACACCGGAAGGCGGGAAAGTCACCATTTTCGGGAAGCTCGTAGAAGCTCACGGGGGACAGGCCTTTTCTGTTTCGGTTCAGGACACTGGAATCGGGATAAATTCCGAGGACCTTCCCCATGTTTTTGAAGAATTTGCCCAGGTGGGGCCGTCCGGTAAAGAAGAGGGTACGGGGCTGGGGCTGGCGATCTGCAAGAGGATAGTTGAAACACACGGGGGGACGATTTCGGCTGAAAGTAATCTCGGCGAAGGTAGCGTCTTTTCCTTTACGATTCCGATTGAAGTATAGATTTAAGTTGGAGCATTGGAAATTGGAGATTAGAAATTAGAGATTGGTTTTGAACCACAGAGGTCACAGAGGACACAGAGTAGACTTGGGGTTTTAACCACGGGGTCACGGAGGGCACGAAGAAAACCTTGGTTTGGGGTATATTAAAGAAGATAAGGGTTTTTTTCTGCGGCCCCCTGCGTTAGAGCTCTTATCTCTTCAGATGAAACCTAACGCTCAATGCCCAACGCCCGGCGCCTGTTTTTACTCATTACGCATCACGCGTTACGCACTAGGAATGTAGCAGCGAGACAGAATCAGTTGAAACGAGCATGTCGATGATCTTCTTGAGGGCTGCAACTGCATCTGGATCGAACTGGCTGCCCGAACATCGCTCCAGCTCCTCCAAGGCAACCTGAACGCTCATAGGGTCACGGTAGGGCCTCTTGGTGGTCATGGCGTCAAAAGCGTCAGCTACTGCCATTATCCTCGCTTCCTGAAGGATCTCCTCTGCGTTTGTGCCGTTGGGATATCCTTTCCCATCGGGCCTTTCATGGTGCTGGAGAACGCACAGCTTGATATCGTATTCAAAATCGATGGGCTCCAGGATCCTGTACCCAACTGAGGGATGGATCTTTATCTTTTCGTACTCCTCTTCGTCCAGGGTGGAAGGCTTGTTGAGAATAGCCAGCTCGATGGTGATTTTACCGATATCGTGTAGAACGCCCGCCTTCTGAATTATCTCCATGCGATCCTGCGAAAGGCACATCTGTTCCGCGATGAGCTGGCTGTACTGGGTTACACGTTCCGAGTGGCCCCTTGTATAGATATCCTTGGCCTCAACTGCCGTGATAAGGGATTGGACCATATTAAAGTAACCCTTCTGGACCTTTTCAAGGAGAAGGGCATTGTGGAGGGCCATGGAAGTTTCCGAGGCTATCGTGGCAAGGAGTGTCCGCTCATCCTCATTAAAAGATCTGCCGTTGGTCTTGTTAATGAGGGAGATAACGCCTATAATCTCCTCACCGATAGCGATGGGTGCCGAGATCGCGGTCTTTCTCTCGTAGCCCATGGCGCTTTTTACTGAAAAGATCTCCTGGTTCTTGAAGTTTCTCACTAACAGGGGCTTCTTATGGCTGGCTACCCAGCCTGCCATTCCTGTACCTACTGCCATTTTTCTTCTGCTGTCTGATTTTTCTCCAAGCCCCTGGGAGTACTCCAGAGAAAGACTCTTGCCATCTTCGTCCATCAAAAGCAGATGCCCGATCTCGGCCTGGAGAAGCTCGCTGGAAAGGGAGACTATCATTCTGTAGATCTTCTTCCGGTCGTGCTCCATTCCCAGCATTCTGCTCAACTGGTTCAGTGAGGAGAGTCTGTTAATGGCTTCATTGAGGCTGAGGTTCTTCTTTTCCAGGTCCCTGTTCAGTTCAGAAATTGTCTGATTGGCACCCCTGGTTTCTGAAAGCTGTTGGCTCAGCTGCCTGGAGAGGACTTCCTTTTCCAGCAGATGGGACATCTCATTTTTTTCGTAAGCCAGCATTCGCTGCTGGTATTCCTCTACTCTCTGGAGGTCGGTGACAGCGCCCGAGAGGAAGTTGTAGTGCCTGGAGATCTCCCGCAGAAAGGGCAGACGTGTATTGGGTATGCATGTCTGAAGAGCTCCACTTTCAAGATTTTTGGCAGCCCTGTTCAGAGCGTGGAGGTTGAAGGCGTACATGGCCAGGATGATCAGGGA
>DAOVVW010000134.1 GCA_030636965.1 Pseudomonadota bacterium
GATGTCCAAGGCGGAGCTCGCCAGGGAGGCAGGGATATCTGCCCTTACCATTGACAGAGTGGAAAAGGGTTTTCCCTGCCGGATGGACACAAAAAGAAAGATCATTAAAGCCCTTGGAATGGGGCTTGAAGAGCGAGAGAGCGTTTTTCTCGATTAGGGGAGGGTATAGATGGCACTCTTATCAGGCGGAAAATCGGTGGCGGGGCTGGATATAGGATCCAGTTCAATCAAGATTGTCCAGCTCAAGGAGACCGGTAAGGGCTACAGGCTCATAAACCTGGGTGTGCGTTCGCTCCCCCAGGAGGTTATCGTCGACGGTGCCATAATGGACGCTGGTGTTATCAGCGATACTCTGCGGGAGATGGTCAAGGAGATCAAGCTTAAGGTCAAGGATGTTGCGGTCTCCGTTTCGGGCCACTCCGTCATCATAAAGAAGATCAAGGTTCAGGAGATGACTGAAGACGAACTGGAAAAGAATATCCAGTTTGAGGCTGAACAGTATGTTCCCTTCGATGCCTCTGAGGTCAATATGGACTTCGTAATATTGGGCGCCTCGAAAGATGAGGGCAAGATCGATGTGCTTCTCGTTGTCGTGAAAAAGGATGTCATCAACGATATAACGACTGTTGTGAACGACGCGGGATTAAACCCGGTGATTGTGGATGTTGACGCCTTCGCCCTTGAAAATATGTACGAAACAAACTATGTGCTGACTTCAGACGAGGTTGTGGCACTGGTGAATGTGGGTGCTTCTACTACAAACATCAACATTATCAGGGACGGGATATCCATCTTTACCCGGGACATATCAGTAGGCGGGAATCAGTTCACCGAAGCGCTGCAGAAGCAGCTTCAGGTCAGCTTCGAGGATGCCGAACTACTCAAAAAAGGCGAAACCTTAGGTGAGAAGGGTCCGGAGGAGGTCGAGCCGATCCTGAGCGTCATAGCCGACAACCTTGGGCAGGAGATTCAGAGGTCCCTGGACTTCTTCAATTCGTCTAACCCCGATATACAACTGAGCAGGGTATCCCTGTGTGGAGGTGGTTCCAAGGTCAGAGGTATAGTCAAGGCAATCGAACAGAGGCTCGGCATTAAGGTCGAGATGATCAATCCCCTGGAGAGTATCGCCTACAATAAAAAGAAGTTCGATCAGGAATATCTGGACGATATTGCTCCCATGCTGGGTATTGGGATGGGACTGGCCATTAGAAAGGCGATGGATCGATGATTAAGATAAATCTGCTTCCGGTTAGAGAGGAAAGGCGGAAATTAGGTGCCCGACAGGAAAAGATCCTGTATTTACTTGTTCTGGTACTGGTCTTTATAGGGGTCTTTTACTGGCACACTTCCACTACAAAAAAGATAAAAAATCTCAGGTTGGAGATCACCAAGGCGGATCAGGAGATAAATCGCCTTTCAAAGGTCGTAAAGGAAGTGGAGAAGTTCAAGAAGGACAAAAAGGTCCTGGAGGATAAGATCCGGGTAATACAGCACCTGAAAGCCAACAGGCAGGCCCAGGTCCATTACCTTGATGAGATAAACAAAGCGCTGCCTGTTCAAGTATGGCTGGAGTTCTACCAGGAAAGGCGCGGCAGTGTCATTATCAGGGGTAAAGCACTCTCCACAGACGGGATAGCGGACTTTATGCGGAACCTGGAAAACTCATCCTTTTTCGGTGAGGTGGAGCTGGAGGTGACAACCCAGAAAGATTCCAGTGTGGGGGATCGTAAAATCAGGATCAACGATTTTTCCCTCCGCTTGAAAACCATCGAAAGTGGAGACGTTGTATAAACCCTGAAGGGAGAAACCATGGCAATTGACGCTGAAACCATAGCCAATCTGTCGCCCAGGAAGAAAGTACTGCTTTTCATTCTTATGGCAGGATTGATTGTGGGCCTATACTGGCATCTCGTCTACAGGAGCAAGGCAAGGCAGCTAAACAGGCTCCAGGGCCAGTACAGCTCCAAACAGGCAAAACTCAACGAAAATGAAGCTATCGCCAGGAACCTTCCCAGATTCAAAGCTGAAGTGGATAAGCTGAACGGCCAGCTCAAACTGGTGGTCAGGGAGCTCCCCAACAGCCGGGAGATCCCCAACCTGCTTCAGACCCTGAATAATCTTAGTGCCATAAACGGCCTCGAGGTTATCTTCATTAAACCCAGGCCGGACGTTGACAAGGGCTTTTTCGCTGAGGTTCCTATTCAGATCAAGGTCAGGGGCGGGTATCACGAGGTGGGGATGTTCCTGGACTCTGTGAGCAAGCTTCCGAGGATAATTAATATTAGTGACATCACGCTTGGCAATCCAAAAAACGATAAGAGCGGGGCTATAGTGCTGGACGTGAGTGCCCTCGCTACAACTTACCGTTACATTGAGAAGGGGGGCTGATTCAATGCGACTGGTTTTACGCGGATTCTTTAGCAGGATTCCGCTACTGATTCTGGTTCTGGTTGTAGGAGTTGGTGTTTCCGGGTGCAAGAAATCCTCTTCTCCCACAGTCAGCAAGTCCTTACCGCCACTGAAACCGAGGAAGAGCGCTGTCAGTGCCGTGGGTACGTCCGGCGATGCCGGGGTTGTCGAGGGTCCCTTCAGTTACGATCCGGCAGATTACAGGGATCCCTTTGCATCTCTCCTCGATATTAAGAAGGTAGACGATATCCCGTTGGAACAGTTGACTCCTCTTCAGAGAGTTTCTCTGGCTGATATCAGACTGCAGGGTATCATTCTTCTTGGTAGAAAGGGTGTCGCCCAGATTCTGACTCCTGACGGAAAAGCACATGTAGTTACCCCCGGCACTGCCATGGGCAGGAACAGGGGAAAGGTCGTCAGGATCACATTAGATGAAGTAGTGGTTGAAGAAGAATTTGAGGATTACCTGGGAGAGAAAATAAAACAGGAAACGGTTCTCAGGCTCCGTAGGGAAGAAGGGGAGAATTTGTGATGAAAAGCATGCTCAGAAAGTTACCGTTGGCGCTGCTTGTCCTTGCTGTCTTTGCCGCCGGTTGTGCGGGACCGGGAGAGCAGATGAGGGCTTCAGTAGAAGAAGCGGCGGTGGCCAGGGTCCTGTCGGTTTCAGGGGAAGATCTCCCTGACCGTGTTCGTGTGACCATTGAGGGTACTGCTCCCCTGGCCTACACTGTTTTCAGGCTCTCCGAGCCGGCAAGGCTCATTGTTGACCTTGCCGATACAGATGTTTCAGGACTTGCTGAGCAAATAGATGTTTCTCTCGGCAGTGTCTCCACCGTTCAGACTATTCAGTACGATGAGGATGCCGGTAAGATCGGCAGGTTGGAGATAGCCCTGTTCGAACTGTGGGATTATGAGACATCGAGGCTAGAGAATAATGTTGTCGTTGATTTTCTAAAACCCGTCACCGCGACGTCGGAAGAAGAAGTACCTCCAGAGGCACTGGAAAAGACTCTCGAGGTCGAGGTCGTGGAATTAACGATTGAAGGGCCTGTGGCACAAGAGCCCTCTGAAGTCACCGAGGCTGCTCAGCCAGCTCCGATGCCGGAAGAACCCCTGGATCCGGCTACCACCATAAGTGACGTGGTGTTTTCCGAGACATCAGAAGGCATGGATGTGGAGTTTATCGGGGATGGCGCTGTGGGGAAGTACGATGCCCTTAACCTTAAGGGCCCGACGCGGCTTGTTGTAGACATATGGGGTGTGACAAAAGGGTTCAAACCCAGAGTGATCCCCGTTGATACCTACAACGTGGACCGTATCAGAGTCGGCGAACATCGAAAGGAAGGCAAATTGAGGTTCGTCCTTGATTTCGACAGGGATGATGTTCCTCCCTACAGCATCCAGGAAGCAGGTGACAGGCTGATTCTTTCACTGGGTGTTGTGCAGGCCGCCCAGATAGAAGTTGTTGAAGTAGTTCCTGCGCCTGAGCCCCCTGAAGTAGTTGATGAGGTAGTCGTTGAAGAGGTTGCAGCTCCCGCTCCGGTACCCGAGGTCGAACCTGTGGCAATTCCCACCCCATTGGTTACACCTGTTGCGGCGGCGGGCGTATCTGATATCCGCTACAGGGCAGATGGAGAGGACGGGACTGTAATGGTGATCTCCGATGATCCTGTTACCTACAGCGTAAGCCAGCCCGACCCGAAGCATCTTCTGGTGGATCTTGCTGACGTTACACTGCCGGCAGGTCTTGTGAGGAGCATTGATACACGAGACGAAGGCGGACCCCTCCAGGCTCTTTCCTCTTTCAATCCCAAGGGAGATGAGGGGGCAAGGGTCAGCCTTACACTGACGCCCGGAACCCTGTTCGAGATCGATCAGTCGGGCGGCACTCTTTCCATAGTTCTCTCAGCTCCCGAGGTGATTCAGCCGGTTGAGCAGGCTCCGGAAGTTGCCCAGGCTACTGTCCTAAAGGCACCTGAAGCGCCGGAACAGGTTGTTGAGGCACCTGCACCTCCGACCCCTTCGAAGAAGCAACGGGCTCCAAAGGTTCGTACGGAAGTGGAAGAGATTGCTCCTGCTGGTGCAGGGCCAATGTACACCGGTGAACTCATCACTCTGGATTTTCAGGATGCCGAACTGAAAAATGTCATTCGATTGATCGCCGAGGTAAGCGGTCTCAATATTATAACCGGCGACGATGTGGGCGGCAGGATCAGCATGAGCGGA
>DAOVVW010000178.1 GCA_030636965.1 Pseudomonadota bacterium
CCTGAGTAAAACATTGGAACGTTCACGATTGGCGCGGCTCAGCGTAAGGCTGGCCTCGGCACGATCGCGCTGTGCCTCCAGGATCGAGCGGTCCAGACGTACCAGTACCTGTCCGGCTTTAGCTCGCTGCCCCTCGGCGAAGGCGATCTCGGTGACCCGGCCGGCGATCTCGGCGGTTACGACCACCGCCTCATCGGAGTTTAGCGTGCCGAATGCGGTGATCTCCCGGTTGGCAGACATGACCTCGGCTATGGCCACCTCTACCAGCATGGACGGTCTGGAACCCGCAGCTGGCTTGCCCTTGCTCTCTTGTGTGTGGGCTGTGGCCAGAAAGAGCAGCAAGACCGGTAGGGCGGGGAGGGCCGTCAGCAACCAGCGCCTACGCTTTGCACCCTTTGTTCTGGGGCGCCGGTCTTGAAAACACTTGTTTGGTTGGTCCTGGTACATGTTCTGTCCTTTCTTTTCAATACCGGCATGCGCTCCAACCAGCGGCGCATGATAACGAGACACGAGCGCCACAACCCGATTTGTTACTTGCGCAGCGCGTTCCAGCAAGCCTGTGTAATGGTCTGGATCGTTGATTCATCAACGTTAAGCCGCCCCAATATGTGCTCTTTGGCCACTGAAATGATGGGGCCGACGGCAATACACAGGAGAATGGGGATAGGCGTGTCCTTGAAAACGCCGGCCTCAAGTCCTTCACGAAGCAGTTTTCTGAGGAGGTGATGCTCATCTTCCGGAATGAACGTTCACTCCGAAAGTTGACGCTCTCCCACGGGATTGTCAAGCTAAAAGGGAACTTTTAGGTCTCCCGTTAAGAGGCACCGAGTCTACACAGGCAAATCGAGCGAGGGGGGGAGCACTGCATCAGAAGGAAATGAATTAATCCAAGTAATTAAGGGCAAAAATGCTCTGACCCCAATAAACATCCCATCCATCGTGTATTGTATGTAGCTGGGCGTAGGAGTGGGGTAATGTCCAAACGGATTATCATTATAATAAAAGTAATAAAAGTTACTCTGACCCCGGTCGGTTTTGCCAGAATAAGTGTTTGTTAACAAAGGAATATTTGCCTGATAATCCTTTGTGATTTTTTGGGAGGTCTATTTGATGTTAACTGTAGTGAAGAAAACGTTGAACATTGGACTTTGAACGTCCGCCACGCCAGAGGCGTGCTTGAACGACTCACCAAATCAGACGACAAGCGGCTTCTGAGTTATCTCACACCTGGGGTAGTTGGGTCTGAAATTTTCGCAGGTGGACGGGCGGTGTCCGGGTCCGAAGTGGTAGACGGAGCAAAACTTCCTTTTGTCCTTTGGATTAACAAGGAGGAACGGACACTGCTTTAACCTTACTCCCTGGAAATAGAACCCGTCGAAGTGGGGTGGGCTACGCGGCCTCTCGACGGGGTGGAAAAAGCCCCTGATAAGGGCTTTCCTGTCAACCCATCTATCGAATTCATACTTTTCCACCGGACCGGGGTTCAATTGGGCACAACAATAACCGCACCGATGACAACCGGCGTTCTCTCCGGGAATAGACCTGGATGCCAGAGTATTTATGGGACGCTTTGTCATCGTGCCCATGGTTTCTTCAGTAAGTGCTTGAAGATTTTCTGCATGTAGTTCCTGGTGTAACCTCTCTATCCAACTCCAGGGGATCCACTTCTTCCGAGAGACCCTCCTCAGGGGTCGAGGGAGGAGCTCTCGGGTCGATCTTTTAAACTTCCTGATCTGACCACCCCCCACATATTTTCCCCTCCCTTTAATTATAGCAATGCAGGGAGATTTACAAGGGTAAAAACTGTGAAAGGAGCATAAACAGCCCGATCCCGGTGAGGACGGACAGCAGGAGATTCCGGGTCAGGAAGGAAAAAACCAGTATATAAACCCCGGCAAGAAGGAAGGGATTGGTAAGGATAACTACACCATCCCCGCCGGGATTCAGGAGTCCGGGTGTTATCAGGGCTGTCAGGGTGGCAAGGGGAATTGTGGACAGGACCGATTCCGTAAAAGGCCCGGTACGAACCCTGGCGACCATGACAGTAAAAAGAGACCTCGTCAGGTAGGTCACCGCGGTCATACCCAGAAATATTAAAACAAGATCCATTCTCACTGCTGGACCGTCTCCCTTCCGGCCTTCCACATAATAGACAGAGCAACGGGTACAGCTATACCTGTCACGATAAGGTGCCAGTACCCCCCCACGGTGGAGTGTACGATCATTGAAAGGGTCCCTGCACAGATCAGCACCAGCCAGTCGTCTTTCCCCTTAATGGAAGATCCCACCATGGCTGCGAAGACGGCGAGCATGGCAAAATCCATGCCCTTTATTTGCCCTGTATTCAGCCAGCCAAAGACCGCTGCCCCCGCGAGGGTTCCCAGGTTCCAGGTTAAATAGGCGCATAGTACGGTGCCAAGGAAATATGGAACTGATGCTTTTTTTCTCCCTGGACCGACGGTTATAAATGCGTATGTTTCGTCCACTATTCCGAAGGAAAGGGCCATTAAGGTGCCCTTTGACTCATCCTTGAATATTCTGCCGATATTCAGCCCGTAAAGGAGATGGCGCATGTTGACTACCAGAGCCATCAATATCAGGGTCCATGTGGCAGAGCCGTCGCGGATCATTGGAAGAGCGATGAACTGGGAAGCGCCGGCAAAAACTGTAAGGGACATCAAGCAGCTCTCAGCCACCGACAATCCGCTGCTTACTGCCAAGGCACCGAAGATGATCGCGTAGGATGAGATGACCAGGGCAACAGGGGAGAAGTCCACCATCCCCTGCCAGAGCCCGGAACCGTTTTTACCGGTCATCGGAGGGTGTTTTTTCCGGGGTAGTAACAGGGTCGATCTGCGTTTTGGTGTCCTTATCCGGGTTAACCTCTCCGGAGCCGGAACAGGCATAACAGGGAAATAGATTGCAGCCCTTGGCTGTGAGACCGGAACCCTGGCACTCGGGGCAAGGCTTCGTATCTTTAGTTGAAGTGTCCTTTTCCATATTTGGTCCTGTTGTAGGATTTGAAGTCAATAACTATATCTTTTACCGATGGAGGGTTCAAGCGAACCTTTTCCGGGTTCCACGTTCCAGGTTCCATGTAAAGGCAAGACTGCAGAATTGTAAATTACTTGGAACATGCAACCTGGAACATGGAACTTTATTCAATGCGGACTCAAATCCAAATACAATCCTTGATAAAAGTTGAATAATTTTTTATTAATAATGTTGGTATTTATATGTTGGTTAATAACTTATTTTTCAACACAGGGGAAATATAGGGGAATTTACATGCTCGAATTACTCAATCCCGCCGAAATAGTCAGTCTGATTTTAAGCATCACCGTAATGATATACGCGCTGGCTAACCTCAGGGAACTTACCGATTACATGACTAACCTTCTAATGATATCGTTGGCCTGCGTCTTTGTGGGGCTGATCTTCTCGATCATGGAAGCGTTTTATCTGCCTGATTTATTAAATCTTGTAGAACATACTCTCTTTGCCATAGCTGCTTTTCTTCTTGCCCTTGGGTGCCGCCACCAGATCTTGTTAGGCACCAAGAGCAAAAGGGATCTTAAATGAATCTTGTATCCTTCATGGATCTCCTTGCAATTGCCTCCCTGCTTTACGTCCTGTTTGTGCTCACCAGGGATCTGGACGCCGGGTTACATGCTTTCAGGGCAGCCATGGGATTTCTCGTAGCTGTTTTTATGATCTATTTAGTCCTGAACATTCTGGAGCGGACCAGTATCGGTGTCGCTATAGATCCCTATGATGAGTTTGTAGAGGTCCTCATTCCTGTTGGTTATTTAATACTACTTTCAATTTCGGTATATGCAGGTAAGGAGAGTGTTGTTATTGCAAGAGGCCGGGTCCTTAACGCGATCAATGCTATTA
>DAOVVW010000135.1 GCA_030636965.1 Pseudomonadota bacterium
CACAGTTTGCTTCCGATGGAACTGCGTGCACGAGGTGAACTTGAGTTTGATGAATGATTTTAATGCCTGTTGTTTCTAGTTTCTAGTTTCTAGTTTCTGGTTTCTAGTAAAACCCAATTTAGAGCTCTTTCTCCGTGTCCTCCGTGCCTCCGTGGTGAAAACCCAATTTCCAATTTCTAATGCTCTAATGTTCTAAACATAATTATCCCTTTACATTACCCTTATCACCCATTAGGCTTACCTTCGTTTTGAAATAAACAGGAAAGATCATCACCTTGAAAGACAAAGGAGGAATCATGCAAATTTCAGAATTCACGGAAGTACTGCTCGACGCCAAGGACGTAAAGGGTCTGTCATTTGAGGAACTCGGCAAGCAGATCGGCCGGAGTGAGATGTGGACGGCGGCCCTGATCTTCGGCCAGGCTCAGTCGACAGCCGAAGAAGCACAGAAGATGATATCCGCACTGGGGCTTGAAGAGGACATGGAGGCTTTTGAACATTTCTTTACCGCTTTCGCGAGCAAGGGCCTTGGTCCGGTCGTACCTACGGACCCCTTGATCTACCGACTTTATGAGATCATGCAGGTGTACGGTTATCCCTTCAAATCAATCGTTCATGAGAAATTCGGCGATGGAATAATGAGCGCCATTGATTTTACATTTGACGTTGAGAAGGAAAAAAATCCCAAGGGCGACCGCGTCAAGGTGATCATGTCGGGGAAATTCCTGCCCTACGAGGTTTGGTAGTTAGTAACTGGTTGTTGGTTGTTAGTTGATAGTTGTTAGTAAAACAATTATTGAGTCTTGATTTGGGGTCGGACCCTAAAAACTTTCAAGATAAAATCGCGTATTCACTAATTGTTACCCCCTCCCCTTAAGTCCCCTCCCGCCAGGGGAGGGGTGTAAACTTCGATACCTCGACACTTCCATACCTAAAACCACTCCTGCATTACCTCCGTGCCTCCGTGGTAAAACCCAAAGCCCAAGCTTTTCTCTGTGCTGCTCTGTGCTCTCTGTGGTTCAAAACCCCTCTTTCCTTTTCCCTTCTCCCTATGTCTTAATCAACAAACCCCTCATCCACCTTGAACCTGTTCTCTATGACCCAGCTTCCGCCCTTTTTGCGGCAGAAGTATTTCCACTTGGCCCAGGCTTCTCTCTTAAGAGGTGTGGCAGGCAGTGCAGCGCCGAACCCAAGTTCCGGGTGTGAATTTGTACCCGACAATCGGACTTCAGCCTCAAACTGATCGTCGTAAATCTTCCGGTCATAGATCAGGATCTCCAAGATCTCTTCATCAAAACCCATTTCCCTGTCCAGGGCGACCATCTTGTCTATGTTATCGTGGAAAAGGCTGTCGGGGGGGTTCCCGGACGAACAGGCAAAGAGTGGGAGGGCAAGAAACAGTAAAAGGATACAGAACTTTTTCGGCATATGGTTTCTGTGCTCCTGGTGGATGAAAAGCTCCAACTACATTCAGTTTCGTATTTATATCATATTTTCCCGGAATACTGGGCGTGCTGGCTTTAGGCCGGAGTCCGGCCACGCCTACGCGTGGAGTCCGACTGGCCTATGGCCAGGGTCCAACGACCAACGTCCAAAGTCCAACGTGGTTTAATAATACTCCAATATCTAATGCTCTACTTCGATACCTCGACACCTCGATACTTCCATACTTATAACTCCCTCCTCCCTCCTCCCTGTTCTACACGCCCTTCGCCCTACGCCCTTCGCACTACCCCCCCTGTCTAACACCACATGGTTCTCAAAACCCGGAATATGTTACAATTAAAAGTTATTTCAAACACCTGGAAAAGGGAGTTTATTTATGAGGAAGGCACTTGCAGTCACCGGGTTTTTACTGTTTTTTCTGGTTCCGGCAACGGGTAGCGCTGAGAAGATCTACACTGCCGACGGCAAACTGGCCCGGTATCTGGATCTGAAGGACAGCAGCGGTAATGTAACAGACACTCTCAAGGGAATATCCTTTGACAACTGTGACGGCAACATCATCCTGCGTCGAAGGATAAAGTACGAGTACAGATTTTACAGGATCAACCGCGAAAAACACAAGTTCACTCCCCTTCACAAAGGAAATTTCACCAGAGCCCGATGCTTTTCAGACCAGCTTGCTGCGGTTAAAAAGAAAGGTAAATACGGTTACATGGATCGGTTCGGGGAAATAAAGATCGACCTTGAATTCGACTTCGGCCGGACTTTTTCCAATGGGATGGCATCCGTAAAAAAGGGCGATAACTGGGGATATATAGACACGTCCGGCGAGCTTGTCGTCCCCCTGGAATACGATCTCGGGAGCGATAGAGTGGTTTCTTTTAATTTCAATGACCTTGGGCTCGCGCCGGTAAGAACTCTTGATGGAAAATACGGCTTGGTTGACCGAACCGGACAGCTTGTTTTCAAACCTGAACTCGAAATGCTAAGAAGGTTCAGCGAAGGCCTGGCATCGGTAAAATACGAAGGAAAATGGGGCTATCTGACCGCTGAAGGCAGATTTTACATTAAACCTACCCTGGCAGAGGCCGGCAATTTTTCGGAGGGGATGGCTGCAGTCAAATCTGGGGACAAGCTCGGTTACATAAACAGGAAGGGAAGGTGGATTATCGACCCCAGGTTTGAAGGAGCCAGTATATTCACCAGCGGACTTGCCGGTGTTTATATTGAAGGTAAATGGGGGTTCATCGATCAGAAGGGGCAGATAGTTATTGAGCCCCAGTTTGAAAGGGTCGGGCAATTTGCTGGCGATAAGTGCCGGGTTTTAAAGGATGGGGTGGTTTATTTTATTGATAAAGAGGGAAATAAGGTTGGTGAGTAATCGAGTACAACGTTCAATGTTTAAGGTTCAACGTTCAACGCTTTCATTCTTAAGGCAAAAATACAAGTATGAGGAGAGATTAATAATGCGATTTAGGGTTGTAATAACGATATTGCTGGTTCTTTTACTGCCGGCGGCAGGCTTGTCCGCCGTCAGGATCGCAAAAACGAAAAAACCCTTCTGGAAGCCCATGGATTTCGGGGGCGGTGTATCTCTGGATTACGATTGGGAGATATCCCAGGCCGGACACAAGCAGCAGATGAAACTTACTCTGGAGTTCAGGGAAAGATACGGCCACGACTACGACGTCCTGGCAACTATAAACAATAACTGGAGCAACACCGTAACTGAGTCCAAGGTAGGTTACCTTTTCTCCTGGGCCCTGGCAAAGCTTGAGGGGGGGGCATTAGTTCCCACCCAGCAGAACCTCCCGATGGTAAGCGCCACCGGCCTTGTGGTCCCAACAATTATGCTCTTTCATCCCACTTCCACAGGTGATCTTGACTGGGAGAAGGGGTTCACCAAGATCCATCCAGGCATTCCTGATTCAACTATTACAGGCACAGGAAAAAGTTGCTCCTCGGGAGGGTTGACCGGCAAACTCGTAAATATCAAGAGTCCCCAGGGAACGGCCTCTGCATGCATTTCCGGAAAATCCGGCTTGCCACTCACAATAGTTAGCAAAAGCGCTTCAGGGGATTTTTCCCGGTATACGCTTATTAAATACGAGAGCAGAAAACTTAAGATCCCTCCACTATTTCACACCGGTGAACCAGATGGTTTCAACGGTATCAAGTGGGGTACTTTGAAGAAAAAGGTCAAGGGCCTCAAATTTCTGCGAGATGATTCCATCGACGGAAAGATCTACAAGAAGAAAAAGGGCAACCTGAGACAGTGGGGCGTCCCCTTCGAGACTCTGGAGTACCATTTCTGGGACGGAAAGTTCTCTCAGATCATTGGTAAAGTCAGAGGCGAGTATAATTGGGAGCTGCTCAAAAAGACCATGTTCAACAAATTCGGGAACGGATTTATGGAGAAGATGATCTTGCTTGATGGTGTTGAAGGTTACGTCTGGGAAGGCAAGGATACCAGTATCAGCATCGAACGACCCGACCGCTCAAACGAGGGGGAAATGACTATCACCTCTCTTGAGATGATGTGGGGGGATACTGACGAACTGCTTAAGGAATTGTTTGAAGAATAGGCAGGAGGCGCCGGCCCATGGCCGGAGTCCCTGGTCCCGAATCCCTGGTTAATTCAGAAGTCAGAATCCAGTATTCAGAATCCAGAATCTTGAATGAGTCATTGCGCTTGTCACGCCGTCGCTTTATTTGTAAATATATCTTGATATTATGTAATATAATTTATATCATATATATAAATATATTTACATAGAGGGGGACGTTACATGCAATATTGGCCTTTGAATGAGATTCTGGGCTCCAGAACCAAAATAAAGGTTCTCAGAGTTCTAGCCGGAAGTGAGCTGGATCTGACCGGCAGACAGGTCGCCAGAAAGGCTGGTCTTAATGCCATGACCTGTCAGAACACTCTGAATCGTCTGCGCGATAGCGGAATTCTTGAAGTGCGTCAGGCGGGCCGCGCGTACCTGTACCAGCTCAAGGAACGGGATCACCTTGTCAGCAATATGATCCTTCCTCTCTTCAGGAAGGAACGCGCCTTTTTGAAGGACCAGCTTGCCGCCTTTTCATCAAGGCTCCGGGGAGTAGCCGCATCAGCCTATCTGATTGAGAGTTCCAGCAGCGATGAACCAGGAAGGGGAATATGCATTATTGTTTC
>DAOVVW010000107.1 GCA_030636965.1 Pseudomonadota bacterium
ATAGAGACTATTGATTTTCTCAAGGAAGTCGTTTCTCACCTTACAGACATCCTGGAAGTAGAGCCTTTGGCTATCGCCTGCGATATGCACCCCGACTATCTGACTACAGGTATTGCATTTGAAAAAGGTGAAAAGCCCTGGCAGGAGGATTTACCTGTTTTTCAGGTACAGCACCATCACGCCCACATCCTGAGCTGCCAGGCAGATAATGGCTTCTTGGGACCTGTCATAGGCCTGGCTCTGGATGGAACCGGATACAGTTCCGACGGTACCATCTGGGGAGGGGAGCTCCTCTTTGTGGATGGTACCGAGATGAACCGTTTAGGTCATCTCAAACAGATCTGGATGCCCGGAGGTGACAAGGCAATTCTGGAGCCTTACCGCATGGCACTGTCGTACATGTTTGAAGTCCTTGGCCGTGATGCTGATGAATATTCAAAAAGGTTATTTCCCGATATTGATCCCGAGAGCCTGGAAATACTGCTGACCCTCATTAGAAATCGTTCCCACGGCATCATGACATCAAGTGCAGGCCGCCTGTTCGATGCCTTTTCGGCCATGCTTGGTATCTGTAATAAAGCACGTTATGAAGGGCAGCCGGCAATCGAACTAGAAATGTTGACTGACGGACAGGTTGCGGATATTCTTCCGTTTTCCATCGAAGGCGCCGGTAATTCAGATATCATACTTGATCTACAGCCGGCCTTTGCAAGAGCTCTGGAGCTTAAACTGTCAGGAGCAGAAGCCGGAATGCTTGGCGGGATGTTTCACAGGACCTTCGCCGCGGCACTTGGTGAGGCAGCCGAACATGCGCTCGAGAGGTTTAGTGATCTGGATAGAAGGGTAGTCTTAAGCGGCGGTGTCATGCAGAATGAAACATTAAACACGATGATCACCACAGAATTTGAGAACAGGAACATACAACCCGTTCTTCACAGGGCAGTACCGCCTAATGATGGCGGCATAAGCCTCGGTCAGGCTGTTTATGCAATATTGATGACTTCGTAAGAAGTCATCAATTTGTAAGGAAAGAGAAAATGACACTTTTCGCTTTCCGCGGAGTAAAAAGCCATGGATGGACTTTTTCGAGGTTATTAAACGTTTGAATTCAGGAGGTTAAAGGAATGTGTATTGCTGTTCCAGGGAAAGTTATCAACATAGACGACATCAATATGGCTACAGTGGATTTCGGCGGCACCACCAAGGTAGCTTCCGCGGACCTTGTTTCAGATATCTCTGTAGGCGACTATGTCCTTGTTCACGCCGGGTTCATCATAAATGTGCTGGACGAGTCTGAAGCAGAAGAAACCATTAAACTCTTTGAAGAATACATGGGGATACTTGACGATGAAGTATCTGAGTGAATTCAGGGATCCCGATGCTGCAAAGGCTCTTCACAAGAATATAGAACTGGCTGCATCAAAACTGTCCGAGCCTGTGAAGATAATGGAGATCTGCGGAAGCCACACTGTTTCCATATTCAAGGCCGGGATAAAGTCACTTCTTCCTTCAAACGTCACCCTCGTCTCAGGACCGGGCTGTCCGGTTTGCGTTACGGCAATGGAGGATATGGACCGGATGATCGCACTATCCGGTATGGCTCAGGAGAAAAACCTCACTATTGCCACTTTCGGAGACATGGTCAGGGTCCCGGGTTCCTTTACCAGCCTTGAGAAGGAAAGGGCTAAGGGAGCGGACGTGAGAGTAACGGCCTCTCCTCTGGACGCGCTGAGGTGGGCTCAACAGAACCCGGACAGGGAAGTTACCTTCCTGGGTGTGGGGTTCGAGACTACATCACCTACTATTGCCGCCACTGTTGCAAGGGCAAAAGACGATAATATCAGCAACTTTTCAGTCTATCCTGCTTTCAAACTGCTTCCTCCGGCTCTTGCCGCACTGCTCAACAGTGATGATGTTGCCATTGATGCATTCATCTGTCCGGGCCATGTCAGTGTTATGCTGGGTGCAGATACCTACAGACCGGTTGCAGCGAAATACGGAAAACCATGTGTCATTGCCGGCTTTGAGCCATTAGATATTATGCTTGGTATATCAGTAGCTTTAAATCTATTAGTTAATAAACAACATGAAGTATATAACACTTATAAAAGGGCAGTTACTGATGAGGGAAACAGAACAGCGATGGATCTCCTGATGAAGATATTCAGACCCGTCGACGCTCCATGGCGGGGATTGGGTTATATACCCGATTCCGGCCTTGATTTCAGGGACTCGTATGCCGAATTCAATGCAATAACCAGATACGGTCTATCTGAAGTTGAAACAGGCTCCGATCCGCCAGGATGTGCCTGTGGTGATGTACTCAGGGGAGTAATGGATCCTCCCCAGTGTCACCTTTTCGGAAATGAATGCAACCCGGAATCGCCCATAGGTTCATGTATGGTTTCATCGGAAGGATCATGTGCTGCGTGGTACCGGTATAGTGAGTAGTTCAACGTTTAACGTTCAATGTTCAATGTTTATTAAAACTATTATGATTTATCATCAGACGTTGAACGTTGAACATAGAACGTTGAACCGATTTAACCGGAGGTTAAATTGACAACAGATGATCGGATACTAATAAGCCATGGCAGTGGCGGTAAGAAGAGCCAGGAGCTTACAGAGAGGATTTTCCTCAAGTACTTCAATGATCCGGCGCTCCTCCTCATGAATGACCAGGCTGTTATGGATATTGATGCGAAGAAAATAGCAATAAGTACAGATACTTACACGATAGACCCGATCTTCTTCCCTGGTGGAAATATCGGAAGTCTCTCCGTTCACGGTACGGTCAACGATGTAGCCATGTCAGGCGCGACACCAGTTGCCATGAGTGCGGGCTTTATTCTGGAGGAAGGTTTGATGCTGAGCGATCTGGAAAAGATAGCCGAATCCATGTCTGTAGCAGCCGGGGAAGCGGGTGTTCGCATTGTAACCGCAGACACGAAAGTCGTGGCTAGAGGCGCGGCGGACAGGATCTTCATAAACACAACCGGGATAGGTATCCTGGATGGAAAAACCAATATCAGCGGTCAGGCAGCAAAGATTGGTGACAGAGTAATACTTTCGGGTACTATCGGTGATCACGGTATCGCTATAGCCTCCTCCAGGGAGGGGATAGAGTTTTCAACTCCTGTAGTTAGCGACAGCGCCTCGCTTAACTACCTTGTACAGACTCTACTTGAAGCTGTACCTGAAGGTGTTCATGTCATGCGTGACCCGACCAGGGGCGGATTAGCGACAGTCCTGAACGAGATCGCGTCCCAGTCTTCAGTGGGCATCCTCATAGAAGAAGCGAAAATACCCCTGAAGGAAGCAGTTATTGGAGCCTGTGAGCTATTTGGTTTCGATCCGCTTTATCTGGCAAACGAGGGGAAGATGGTGGCTTTTGTCAGGGAGTCTGACGCTGAACAAGCGTTGGAGGCTCTCAAATCCCATCCTTTAGGCAGGGATGCAATGATCATCGGAGAAGTGGTGGATAACCATCCGTCAAAAGTAGTTCTTGCCACCCTCATGGGCGGCAGAAGGCTTGTAGATCGACTGACGGGGGATATGCTGCCGCGAATATGTTAAGACCTCGTCCAACGACCAATGTCCAACGCCCAACGTGGTTTATTATTCAATATCCAATGCTCCAATTTCCAATTTCTAATCTCTAATACTCGATTATCACTTGAAACTTTCAGCTTTCAGCTTTAAACTAGGAAGACAAATTAAAAGGGGCAGATCGGGGGCGGTCATGAAGCGAATGGCCTGAGAATATACCCCTCGAACTTGACCTGGTTAATACCAGCGTAAGGAAGGTCTGCCGGATTCGTTCAAGAATGCCCCTGATACTCTATTTCAGGGGTTTTTTAATGGTGCCAGTTGCTGGTTGTTAGTTGTTGGTTGATAGTTAATAACCAACAACTTGCCACTAACAACTATCAACTTATTTTCAGGAGGAAACGATGATCAATTGGAGAGAGAAATACGTAGAGGCAGATAGTGCAATACGCGAAAAAGGCCCTCTGGTTCATCACATCACGAACTACGTGGTGATGAACGTCACCGCTAATGTCACGCTTGCCATGGGCGCCTCGCCCGTTATGGCCCATGATTCTCAGGAGGTCGAAGAGATGGTCGCCTTCGCATCAGCCTTTGTAATAAATATAGGCACCCTCTCACCTCACTGGGTAGAAGCAATGCTCAGCGCCGGTAAAAAGGCCAAGGAACTTGGTGTGCCGGTTATCCTGGATCCTGTAGGCGCAGGCGCCACGACCCTGAGAACAGAGGTTTCGAACCAGATCATGACAGAGGTTTGCCCTGATATTGTGAGGGGCAATCAGGCAGAGGTAACTACGCTCGCAGGTGGTATTGCTGATATTCAGGGTGTGGATTCCCTTGAATCCGGTGAAGCTCCAGTTGAGTTGTTCAGAGAGCTGGCAGAGGCTGCAAATGCAGTAATCTGTGTAACAGGACCCGTTGACTGGGTCACAGACGGGAGCAGGGTACTGAGGATTGAGAACGGAGATCCCATGATGTCTAACGTGACAGGTACCGGGTGCTCTGCATCAGCAGCTGTAGCGGTCTTTAACTGCTCCGGACTGCCTCGGCTTGAAGCATCCGCTATGGGCCTTGCAGTCTTCGGTGCCTGTGGCGAAGTGGCAGCGGAAAACTCCCAGGGTCCCGGAAGTTTCCAGGTTGCCATACTGGACACACTGCACAACGCGCCAAGTCTGGATCTGGGGGCTGAGTTGAGGATATCTGAAATGTAAATAAGTTGTTAGTTGCAAGTTGTTAGTGGATAGTAAACCAACAACTAACAACTAATAACCAACAACTTGCCACGGATACAGAATGAAGCTATCTAAATAGCTGAGGAAAAGATGGAGGCAGATATAGACTTAAGTCTATACATACTCACAGACAAAGATCTATCACTGGGCCGTTCGGATGCGGAGGTTGTTTCAGAGGCTATCTGTGGCGGCGCAACTATTGTTCAGTACAGGCAAAAGACAGGTGGTGCCCGCCAGATGATGGATGAAGCCATTACATTAGTGGACATTTGCAGGGAATCATCTGTTCCTTTTATCGTCAATGACCACCTCGATGTAGCCCTTGAAAGCGGCGCTGACGGAATTCACCTTGGACAGGATGACCAGGATGCTTCCTCTGCGAGGAAGATCGCCGGACCGGATTTTATAATA
>DAOVVW010000286.1 GCA_030636965.1 Pseudomonadota bacterium
GGACCTGCTCCTTCCCGGTAGTGATACAGTGGCTCCCGAGACCCAGGAGATAGAGGCACCAAGGCAGGATACGCGAGACAAACTAAGGCGTTTGTACAGGGACGGAAAGCTCGATGAACGGGAAGTTGAGATCCATATCGAGGAGAAGTCAACACCCATGATCGAAATTTTCAGCGGTCCCGGCATGGAAGGCATGGATGTCAACCTGAAAGATATGATGGGCAATCTTTTTCCCGGCAGGAAAAAAGTGCGCAGGGTGAAGATCCCTGAAGCCACCCTCCTCCTTGCTCAGGAGGAAGCCCAGAAGCTCATCGATATGGAGAAAGTCGTATCGGAAGCACTTCTTCGCGTGGAGCAGAACGGTATAGTTTTTTTGGACGAGATCGACAAGATATCGGGACACGGCGCATCCCACGGCCCGGACGTATCAAGAGAAGGGGTTCAGAGGGATCTTTTGCCGATCATAGAGGGAACTACAGTTACTACCAAGCATGGCATGGTCAAAACAGACCATATTCTCTTCATCGCCGCCGGGGCTTTTTCCGGTACCAAGCCATCGGACCTGCTGCCGGAGCTTCAGGGGAGATTCCCCATCAGGGTTGAACTGGATGCGCTCACACGGGAAGATTTCGTCCGAATTCTTACCGAACCGGACAACGCCCTGATACTGCAGTACATCGAACTCCTCAAAACCGAGGGTCTGAAAATGGACTTTTCGGTAGATGCCATTGAGGCCATCGCCCAGATCGCAGAGGAGGTAAATACAAGGACGGAGAATATCGGGGCCAGGAGACTCCACACTGTTATGGAAAGGCTGCTCGAAGAGATCTCCTTCACAGCTCCGGATATTGGCGACAAAACTATCAAGATAAATGAGGAATATGTGAAGGAAAGACTTGCCGAAGTGGCAGGTGACGAAGATCTCAGCAGATATATACTTTAAAGCACTAACGAGGTCACGGGGGATAAATCGATGAACCGCATATTGGTTATTGAAAGCGAACAGCTAAACAGAAAAGCGGTGCGGGATATCCTTAAACAAAAGGGGTTCGATGTTGTCCCATCGCGCAGCGGCCGGGAAGGTATAAGAACCGTCCGGGAAGCTGAGGGTTTCATAGCCGTGTGTATTGCCGACAATCTGACCGGCCTGTCCGGCCTGGATACTCTTATAGCTATCAGGAAATACCGGCCCCACATCCCGGTGATCATGCTCATGAAGGATACAGACAGGAAGAATATACTCCGTGCTACCCGACGTGGGGCTTCGGATTTCGTCCACAAGCCGGTTAAGGCCACAGAGTTGCTCCTGGCCCTGAGGAATACTCTCGAAAAGATGCAGCTAAGCAGCAAGGTCGATCGGCAGCTTGAGCGCCTCAAGCTGCTTGAAAAGAGCGCGGGGGAATTGACATCCATCGACATGGGTGACCTGGCTCCGGAGGATGTGATCAGGGAGAACGAGTTCTTGAAAAAGACATTGGACCTGATCGCGGAGGTCCTGGAAGCCAAGAAGGTATCCCTCATGCTCCTTGATAAATCCAGGGATGAACTTGTCATGGCCCAGTCCAACTGGATGCCCGCCGAAACGATGGTCTCCATCCGTCAGTCGATCTCAAAGGGAGTCGCTGGATGGGTGGCCAGCCACGGCAAACCGATCCTGACGGAAGACGCCAAATCAGATAAAAGGACCGAGGGGACGGATTTTGCAGGTCAATATGACTCGCAATCCTTCATATGCACCCCCCTCTTCTTCAAGAAAAAGGTCATCGGAACGATCAGCGCAAATGACAAAATAGACGGAGAACCTTTCAACGAGGGAGAGTTGACGATACTTAACACCTTCGCACATCAGGCCTCCATGGCCATAGCAAATCTCTCCATGAACAGGAAGATCCAGAGGGAGCACCTGAAGCTGACATTCGTGAACGATGTGGCAAATGGCCTGATCTCGAGCCAGGACCCGGAAGAAATATACAGATCCCTTACAGAGAGAACCAGGTTGGGCCTCAAGGCCGCGGCATGCGGACTGCTGACCCTTGATTCCCGGGATGAGGGGCTCAGATTCGAAGTTGTAAGCTCTGATACCCCGGTTAAAAAAACAGAAGAGGCTTTCGAACCGGGGAAGGGAATATTCGGAAAAGTTATGGCAGAAGGAATTCCCGCAGGAAGCAATGAGCCAAAAAAGGATAAGAATGTAGATCTGAAAAAGGACTTTCCTCCTGGATTGAAAAAGATTTCCGTTGCCGCCTGCCCCCTGAAGATGCGCGGCAAGGTGATCGGTATCCTTGCCGTTTACAACAAGGACGATGGGCTGCCTTTTGACAACTGGGACATCGAACTGCTGATGTCAGTTGCCCCTCAGGCTGCCATGGCCCTGAAAAATGCGTGGCTACACCAGAACCTCATAGACAGTATCGATGAGGTGGTATCCACTAATAGACAGCTGGAGGACGCAAACAAGGATATCAGGACCAAGATCAAGGAGCTTGATCGATTAAAAAAGAAGGTGTCGTCCTAACTGATAGTTGCAAGTTGTTGGTTGTTGGTTTATTGGAAAATGGAAAATGGGTTTAGAACATTAGAGCATTAGATATTGGAGATTAGATATTAGAAATTGGAATTGATGAAACCCAGACCCAGGTTTTTCTCTGTGTACTCTGTGGCTCTGTGGTGAAAATCTTGAAACTTGAAGCCTGGAA
>DAOVVW010000078.1 GCA_030636965.1 Pseudomonadota bacterium
ACTGCTTGTTTATGACGATCTTTCAAAGCACGCTGCCGCGTACAGACAGCTCTCACTTCTCCTCAGGCGCCCCCCCGGCCGTGAAGCATATCCGGGGGATGTTTTCTATGTCCACTCAAGATTGCTGGCAAGAGCGGCAAAGATGAGCGATGAAGAAGGCGGAGGGTCGCTGACTGCGCTACCGGTGATAGAGACACAGGCAGGCGATGTGGCTGCCTACATTCCTACAAATGTGATCTCCATTACCGACGGACAGATCTTCCTTGAGTCAGATCTCTTCTATTCCGGTGTCAGGCCCGCCATTAACGTAGGTATCTCCGTCTCCCGTGTAGGAGGTAATGCCCAGATAAGGGCCTTCCGTCAGGTGGCCGGCCGCCTGAGGCTTGACCTGGCCCAGTACAGGGAAATGGAAGCCTTTGCTCAGTTTGGCTCCGACCTGGACCAGGCGACACAGGCGCAACTCGCTCGAGGAGAGAGGCTGGTGGAGATCCTCAAGCAGGGCCAGTATGTACCGATGCCCGTTGAAAAACAGGTTCTTGCCGTTTTTGCGGCTACCAACGGGTATGTGGACGAATATCCGACGGATGCCATTCTGAAATACGAAGAAGAACTCGAACACTTCATGGACAACCGGCATCCGGAAACAATGAAAGATCTGCGTGAGAGAAAAGAAATAGACGACGATCTGAAGGGCAGGCTGAAAGCGGCCCTGGATGAATTCAAGAGCGAATTCGTTACAGATTAACAAAAAATCCATGGATGGACTTTTTACGACACTATTAACAATAACTCCGGGAGAGTGAGCTGACATCATGTCTAACCTCAGAGACATAAGACGGCGCATCCAGTCGGTCAAGAACACGGAACAGATCACCAAGGCGATGAAAATGGTTGCGGCCTCCAGGCTGCGAAGGGCCCAGGAGGCGATACTTGCATCGAGGCCTTATGCACTGAAGATGCTGGAGGTCCTTTCCAGCCTTGCCCTCAGGACGAACCCAGAGGCCCATCCTCTCCTGGTAACGAGGGAGCCGAAGAAGGCCGATATGGTTGTGGTTACATCCGACCGGGGCCTTTGCGGCGCGTTCAACTCCAACATTCTGCGAAAAGCAGAGCAGTTCATGGCCGAGCACCCTGACTGGGAATTCTCCATGCACCTTGTGGGCCGAAAGGCCGTGGAATACTTCAAGCGCAGGGAGGTTAATACCCGCAAGATCTCTCTGGATATTCTCGCCGACGTTTCCCTCCCACATGCCATGGCCATTGGAAATGACGTTGTGGAAAGCTATCTTGAAGAGGAGTTCGACCAGGTCTTCATGGTGTACAATGAATTCAAATCGGCCATACAGCAAAATGTTATCGTGGAGCAACTTCTGCCCATCAAGCCGATGGAAGTCACCGAAGACCATTTTGCGGTTGAGTATCTCTACGAGCCATCAGAAGATATGGTACTCGAGGAGCTTCTGCCGCGGCACATAAACATTCAGGTCTTCAGAGTCCTGTTAGAGTCGGTAGCCAGCGAACACGGCGCCAGGATGACGGCCATGGATGCAGCAAGCAAAAACGCGGGAGAGATGATTGACCAGCTAACGCTGCTTTACAACCGGTCCAGACAGGCGGCTATCACCAAGGAACTGGTGGAGGTTGTCAGCGGCGCGGAAGCTATTAAATAGAATGGAGCCCGAGGCGGGAACATTGCACCCGGAACTCGGTAATGACTTTAGATAAGGGGGTACGGTAAGTGAAGAACATCGGCAAGATAACACAGATTATCGGTCCTGTACTTGATATTGAATTCGAACCTGGAAATCTTCCGGCTATTTACAATGCCATCAGGATCGAGGGCGAAACTTCTGATAAGAAGTTCAGCTTGATAGCGGAAGTTGCGGCCCACCTCGGCAACAACGTCGTACGTACGGTGGCCATGGACTCCACTGACGGCCTTATCCGCGGAATGGAGGCTGAAGACACGGGCGGTCCAATCACGGTTCCGGTAGGTAGAGCAACCCTGGGCAGGATTATGAACGTCACGGGTGATCCAGTTGACGAGATGGGCCCGATCGAAAGCGAGATCCGCTATCCTATCCACAGGGAACCGCCCAGCCTGGAGGACCAGAGCACCGATACGGAGATCCTTGAGACGGGCGTCAAGGTTATCGACCTTCTGGAGCCATATCCAAAAGGCGGGAAGATTGGCCTCTTCGGCGGTGCGGGAGTTGGTAAAACAGTTATCATCATGGAGATGATCCACAACATCGCCATCGAACACGGCGGGTTTTCGGTCTTTTCCGGCGTGGGAGAGCGGACCCGAGAGGGTAACGATCTCTGGCTGGAGATGAAGGAATCCAAGGTCCTGGACAAAGCCATTCTCGTTTACGGACAGATGAACGAGCCTCCCGGAGCAAGACTCAGAGTGGGACTCGCAGGCCTTGCCGCAGCCGAATATTTCAGGGACGAGGAAGGTCAGGACGTCCTTCTGTTTATCGATAATATTTTCCGGTTTACACAGGCAGGTTCCGAGGTGTCAGCTCTGTTGGGACGAATTCCCAGCGCAGTTGGTTACCAGCCAACACTTGCCACCGAGATGGGCGAACTTCAGGAAAGGATCACATCAACTACCAAGGGCTCTATCACTTCGGTCCAGGCGATATACGTTCCTGCGGACGACCTCACCGACCCGGCACCCGCGACCACCTTCTCGCACCTTGACGCAACAACTGTTCTTTCAAGGCAGATCGCAGAACTCGGGATCTATCCAGCGGTGGACCCCCTTGATTCCACTTCAAGGATCCTGGACCCCAAGTTTATCGGTGATGAGCACTATCAGGTTGCCCGTGATGTACAGGAGATCCTCCAGAAGTACAAAGACCTTCAGGACATCATAGCGATCCTCGGTATGGATGAACTTTCCGAGGATGACAAATTGACCGTTATGCGAGCCAGGAAGATACAGAGGTTCCTGTCCCAGCCGTTTTTCGTGGCCGAGGAGTTTACAGGTACCCCGGGTGTCTACGTGAAACTCGAGGATACGGTCAGGGGCTTTAAGGAAATAGTTGATGGGCTGCATGACGATCTTCCGGAGCAGGCTTTTTACATGGTGGGAACGATTGAGGAAGCGGTGGAGCAGGGCAAGACCCTGGTCGCTTCAGCGTAACTGAATTATGGCAGAGACAGCAGGCACAAAACTGACCCTCGAGGTAGTCACGCCAGAAAAAGTGGTTATCTCGGAGGAAGTGGATGAGGTGGTGCTCCCTGGGATCGAAGGGGAGTTCGGTGTCCTTCCGGGGCACATACCCTTCCTGACAGCCCTGAAGGTCGGCGCGATGTACTACAAGAAGGGCGAGGAATCAGAATACCTGGCGCTTTCGTGGGGCTATGTGGAAGTTGCCTCAGACAGGGTAATGGTTCTTGCCGAGACAGCGGAAAAAGCAACCGAGATCGACATAAAAAGAGCAGAGGACTCCCGTGAGGCGGCAGAGAAGATCCTGACAGCCGGCAAGGAAGACACTGAATACGAGAAAGCCCAGGTGCGGCTGGAAAAGTCCATCATAAGAGTACAGATCGCAGGCAAGAAATAGGGGATGTTTCTTCCTGCAGTAGAGGCGACACTACCGACGCCCCCCGGATCGGGGGGCGTTTCCTTTTTGACTTTTACCGGCAGGGGATTATAATATCCTTTGATTTTCAAGGTATATGGACTCTCGCTAAAAACAACCGGTAAAGAACTCCTTGAGAAAGGAGTTGACACACGTTATTGCGAGCCGGACGTACCGGCTTGACGGGATGTGGCGCAGCTTGGTAGCGCGCATGGTTCGGGACCATGAGGCCGCGGGTTCAAATCCCGCCATCCCGACCAGTTCTCGGCCTGGTAATGCCAGGCCGTTTTTTTCTCCGGCATGTTATATGTAATTACATTTGGTTTCTTCATAGCATATGTTGCCATCCTTTCGGCCGTTGCCTGGTATCTCATTAACAGCTTTGTCGCTCCCCTTATTGGTGCCAGCAGGAACGAGGCTGTCATCATATTCTACTGCACTTTGATAGTTGCCTTCATTCTCCTTATCCTGGCTAATTATTACACTGGTTTTCTGGCTACCATTTATCATTATTTCGATGACACCCTTTTTGGGGGGCAGAACACTCGGAGGCTGATTTGAGCCGGTCTTTAAAGGGAGAGGATACAGGAAAGCTTGGCGCCGAAATCGTGTGTATATCCACGGTTTTCTAGATGTTGGTGGCTGACTGCCCGGAGGTTGAAAACCTCATAGACTCCGTGTGAGATTAAGATTTCTTTTCAGTGGGGGGATCATGAAAGCGCCAATGACTATTTTGGCTATATCTCCGGGAAGAAATGGAAACATGCCGATCATCAGGAGGGCATTTAGCCCCAACGATTTTCCCTGGAGCACATTCAGATAGAAGGCAAGAAAGGGAAGGCCCGCGCAGTAAACAACTGCGGTACCGAAGAGCATGGCTGCAAGAGCACGGGGAAATTTCAACTCCTGTACATCACGGGGGATGATCAGGCCGACTATAGCCGAGGCAAATGGGAAGGAGGCCAGAAACCCGAAAGTAGGAGAAAATATATATTGCGGTCCTCCGCCCCCTGCGAATACGGGAAGCCCCACAAGACCAAGGATGATGTAAGCTGTCATGGATGCAGCGCCCAGGGCGGGACCGAGGATGGCTCCGGACAGCAGGACAAAAAAGGTCTGAAGTGTTATGGGTACAGGGCCCACAGGGATCTTGATGTATGCACCGGCTGTAGTAAGGGCTACAGTCAGCGCAACGAGGACCATGCTTTTCGTAGTCAGCTTCATTTATTCTCCAGGCTAGAGAAGATAAAATTTAGTAAGGCTGCGGCATTCTAAACACTAGTAAATTGCTTGTCAAACTTTGGTATAGTCGTAAGAAATCCATTCATGGCTTTTTTACGACTATACCAACAGTTCACAGCTGCATTCAGGCTGACGGGAAATTAAGATGGTCAAGGTGGCTATAACAGGTGGTATTGGTTCAGGAAAAAGCACTGTCAGGGAGCTATTGTCCTCTATGGGCGCCGTGGGGGTAGATACCGATGAGATTGCGAGGCAGGTTGTAGAGCCCGGTACAAAGGGGGCCCAACTGATAAAAGTGGCCTTTGGAGGGGAGTTTTTCAATGAGGACGGCGGGCTGGAAAGGAAAAAGATGGCAGCCGTTGTTTTTGACGACCCTCAGGCCAGACTCCGCCTGGAAGAGATCCTGCATCCCCTTATAATTGAAGAGGAAACTCGAATAATGGTAAGCACCACAGCGAAACAACCAGATACGATCTTTGCCGTGGAGATTCCATTGCTAACAGAGGGGAAAAGGCATGAGCGTTACGACAGGGTCATTCTGGTTACGGCACCTGCGGACATACGCCTTGAGAGGCTTGTTGAATCGGGAAGATATACTCGTGAGGAAGCCCTCGCAAGGATGGGCCACCAGGTTACGGACGAGGCCAGGATGGAAGTTGCTGATTACGTGGTGGATAATAGCGGATCAGTTGATGATACTAGACTTCAGTGTGAAGAGATAATGAGTAAAATTATGTGAGATAGGTGATTATCTGGTTTCAAGTTTCAGGTTCCAAGTAATAAATAATGGCAATGATTCCCAGTTGGAACTTGAAACATGCAACCTGAAACAGCTCGTACAACATCAAATAGGTCGTATGTCCTATGATTGCTCATCAAATTTGATATAATTTAAACAGCGGAAAAAATCTATCTGCTGCATCGAAGAGCAGGTCGGCCTGGAAATATTCGCAATACAACAATGATACTTTGCAAAAAGTCATCAACGCGCCCATTGGAGGGCGC
>DAOVVW010000256.1 GCA_030636965.1 Pseudomonadota bacterium
AGCCTTTTATTCTTTTTCGCTGCGAGAACCACGTACAATCGCGATGGTGTAATTCTCCGGGTCCAGATACTTTTGCGCAACGTTCTGCACCTGCTCGGCAGTTACAGAACGGATCCGTTCCGGATACCTGAGGGCTTTATCCAGGTCCACACCGTACAGGGCCGGGAAGAAAATCTCGTCTACCCTGGAGGAAAGGTCCTGAAGGCCGATAAGGTGACTTCCCACCAGGTATTTGCCGGCCCTGAGGAGTTCTTCAGCAGAAACCGGTTCATCCCGTATCTTTCTGATCTGCTCCAGGATACCGGAGATCGCCTCGGCCTCCCTTTCGGGACTTACCGCAATACCGAAGGCTATTAAACCAGGATCTATACCTGGCGCAACGAAAGAGAAGACGCTGTATGCCAATGACTGCCTGTCCCTCAATTCTGTAAACAACCTCCCACCCTGACCAGCAAGAACCGCGTTGAGCACTCCCAGGGGATCACGGTCAACTGAATGAAGTGTCGGGCCCAGGTAACCGAGAATAATGTGGGTCTGTTCCTTATCCTCCCTGCTTTCCGAAACGGAGTTCACACCTGATCTATCCATCTCCTGAGGCAGGGGTCCGGGATCGTATACTAACCCTGTGAGATCGCCGAGATTTTTCTCAACCAGATCGTAGGCCTGTACGACATTTATATCTCCGGCTAAAGTTATGATCATTCCTTCCGGCTGGACGATACGTTCGTAGAGTTTCACCAGTTCGTCGCGATCAAGGGACCTGATGCTTTCCTCGGTTCCCAGTGTCGAAAACCGGTATGGATGCTCCGAAAAGAGCGTGGAGCGAAAGAGGTCAATGGCGTGGTACGTCAGGTTTTCCTTCCTCGAGCTGATGGCAGAGATGACACGCTCTTTTAAGAGCTCAATTTCCTTTTCAGGAAAAGCCGGCTCTGTGATAACTTCGCGGACCAGACCCATGCCCTCCCCTATGTCCCTGCTGAGAAACCGTCCCTGCAAACCGAAGCTGTTTCTCCCGGAAAAGCCAAAAAGTGACGCGGACATTCCATCAAGTGACTTAGCAAGTTCCTCGGCCGACCGGGCCGAAGTTCCCCTCGTCAGAAGGTGCGCCAGGAGGTTAAAGGCTCCATTTAACCTTTCATTTTCCAACCTCACGCCTCCCAGGAATCCCAGGCGGAGGCTCACCAGGGGCAGCCTGTGGTCCTCACGGACCAGGATCGTTATTCCATTGGGCAGGCGGCTTTTTACGATCTTCTTCCCGGCAGTTGGAGATACCACTCGATCCGAGGCAAAAAGGGATTCAGTAAGAAGGGCCCTGATCTTTTCATCATCCGGCTGCTGGTCTTCCTCCCGTGAAAGAAAGCCCACAGTCGCTTTTTCCGGGGTGAAAATCTGACGGGCGACATTGATAATGTCCATTGCATCCACAGCCTGGATACGTGAGAAATACTCGTCATTAAAATCAATATCTCGCAGAGTCAGGGCAAGGTAACCCAGTTCTCTGGCCTGCCCTTCAACCCTTTCCTTTGAAAAGATCTTGTCATTGAGGATCTGTGTCTTTGCCCGTTCAAGCTCTTCCTTTGAAACCGGCTCGTTCTGGAGGCGGGTCACCTGAGCAAGCAGTCCCTCCAGGGCCTGGACCATATTTTCGTGTTTTAAGGTCGCGCCGACGATGAACAATCCCGGGTCCCTGGGAGTATATGCGTATGACCAGGCCGAGTGGACAACACCCCTGTCCCTCAGATGAACGGGAAACCGCGAGCTGTTCCCCTCGGAAAGTACTGCCGCAAGCACATCCAGGACCGGTGTCAGAGGGTCTGACAGTGACACGATGGGAAAGGCAAGGGTTATCCTGCCAGGATCGGTATCCCTGGTGATACGAAAAATACGGGTCTGCGTCTGTTCCGGTTCGGCCACCTCCAGGCGCCTTGCTCCTCTTTTTGCGGCAAAGGTGAACCGCCTGGCTGATTCCGCGAAAACATGCTCCGCTTCAATTCCTCCGACCACAACGACCTTCATATTTTGGGGCACATACCAGTTGCTGAAGAACTTCAGCATGTCTCCCCTTGTAACCCCCGTCACTGATTCATCCGTTCCGATCACTGTCCTGCCATATGGATGTTTTGAAAAGGCCGTTTTGAACATCTCCTGGGAAAACACCCTGCCTGGATTGTCCCTGCCCCGGTGGATCTCCTCGACGACAACCAGTTTTTCTCTCTCCAGCTCATCTTTGGCGAATGAAGAATTCTGTATCGCGTCGGCCATTACATCCAGGGCTACATCAAAGAAGTTCGACGCAACGGTAATGTGATAGACCGTATGATCCATGGAGGTGTAGGCATTAATGTCACCGCCGGCTGATTCTATCTCCCCCGCGATCTCCCCGACTCCCCTTTTTTTCGTACCCTTAAAGAGCATGTGCTCGAAAAGGTGCGCAATCCCTTCCTTGCCCTCAGGTTCATCCCTGCTTCCCGCGCCAACCCAGACCTGAAGCTCAACGACTGACTGGGCCGGATCCTCCCTGACAAGAACCTCCAGTCCGTTGGGAAGAGTGCGGGTAACAACTTCGCCCCGCTCTATGAAAGCGTCCGACGGGGTTGCAAGAAGGATTGCGATGATCGGGATAAGTAAAACTAGCCAGAATGATTTGCCGAATATCTTTTTTAGTTTGGTGTTCATCTAATTTGACCTCGTCTCTTATGTTAGTTCCAAGTTCCCAAGATCTTTCACCACAGAGTCACAGAGAGCACAGAGGAAACCTGGTTTGGGTTTCAGTACTCATCCTCTCCCCTGGCGGGAGAGGACCGAGGTGAGGGGGCATACTTCACCCTACCCCTACCCCTCCCGTCAAGGGAGGGGTGAAAATTGATAATCAATGCTCTAATTTCTAATCTCCATTACAAACACGTTGGACCTTGGACCAGGTTATTAACCGAAC
>DAOVVW010000103.1 GCA_030636965.1 Pseudomonadota bacterium
AATCCCCATGCGCTCCTTAAAAGACCTCCAACATTTCCGGGGTCCTGAACAGCATCGAGGAATAATATAGCCGAACCGCCCTCGTCATCCATCACGGATCCCAATTCAGGCTCGCCGGGTATCCTTCCCACACCGATTGACCCTGTCGACCGTACCACATCGGATACTTCAGCAAACAGGGAGGGATCGGCCCCGTAGACGGGAACATCGGATTGCAATGCCTCCGAAATTGACATCGGCATATCAGACTCTGCTCCTTCCATCAGTACCAGATACTCCAGCATCCCGGTTCTGTGGCACTCCGCAAGGGAGTTCTCCCCTTCAACGATACAGAGCTTGCGCCGCTCCCTGACTTTACGCGAGGAAAGTGACCTTATTACCCTTGTTTTTTCCCTGGAAAGGGACCTCACAGGATCTTCCATTGCTCCTTTCCCACCCCAAAACTGAGTATTTATATAACAATATTCTAATATTCAGATTTATACATTGACAGGTCAGCTTTTGAGAGTTAGTATCATTAATGTCAGGTCCAAGCAATATTAATGCTAGGTCCAAATATTATTCTTAATCCTGCAGCATTACATAACGAGGAGGTCAAAATGGCTGAGAGTAAAAACGTCCAGGAGTTCACGGATGCCAATTTTGAGGATGAGGTTCTGAAAGCGGACACGCCCGTACTGGTTGATTTCTGGGCCGTCTGGTGTGCTCCCTGCAGGGTGATAGCTCCTGTGGTTGACGAGATCGCGGATTCATATGGTGGAAAGCTGAAGGTAGGCAAGGTCAATGTGGACGACAACTCGGAAACTCCCAACAAGTACGGCATCAGGAGTATTCCCACGCTGATACTCTTTAGTGAGGGCAAGGTTGTCGAGCAGATAATCGGTGCCAATCCAGCTAAGGTCAAAAGTGTAGTAGAACAACACGTCTGATGCCGCACAAGGAGCCCGCAATGACATTTTCTATTTATGAGCTGAAATGCTCATCGTGTGAAGTAGAATACGCTCAGCTGTTGTCGGAAAGTGATGAGAACGCGAGTATCTCCTGTCCTTCCTGCAACGAGGACCTCGTAAAGGGAAAAAAGCTGTCCGGCGAAGATCTCATCCCGTGTGGTGTTAAATCAGGCAGCAGCTGATAGATACGAATTTGCCGGCGGTCGCCGGCACAGAAAAAGGGCGGCTTATAGCCGCCCTTTTTTATAACATTCAAGAGGGATCAAGTACCCGGGATGATGCATTCTACAGGACATTCCTCGACACAGTCACCACAATCGTCACAGAGAGCTGAGTCGATGACATAGATCTCGCTCCCCTCGCTGATCGCCTCAGTCGGGCAAGCCTCTACACATACTCCACAAGAAGTACACTCGTCGGTAATAACGTGAGCCAAAGCGTTCACCTCCCTTCGATAATTAACAGGGTCGTAAAAAAGTCCATCAACAATTCAGTGACCTCATATTTGTCAGGGAGACATATCTTCACTGGAGAAAAATGTCAACCCCATAGGCAAAAATAATCACACTTTACCTATTTGCAAGCTGGATCTTTCATCGTTGTATTAAATCAAACTCCAAGCTTTACTCTGCGGCCCCCTGCGTTAAAGGCTTTTGTCTCCTTTAACAGATGAAATAGTGCCCCCTCCCCTATCTTCCCCTCCCGCCAGGGGAGGGGTTTTGACCCCCATACCCCGATACGCCGTTACTCCGACACGTGTACCTCTGTGTACTCTGTGGTGAACCATATTTTGAAATATAAAGACCGCCGGTAGGCGGTCCAATAATCCTCTCAATCCAGAATAATCGGTTCGATCAATTACACTTGGAAAACCCGCAGGAGTGGCAGGTCGCGCACCCCTCGCCGAACTCGAGACTGCCTCCGCAATCCGGGCATGATCGTCCCAGTGCGGCGATCAATTCAGTTGTATCGATTTGAGCCCTCTTTTCACTAACAGGCAGATCCACAACATTGATACCTTCGCCACCTGCCTCGGCACGCACATCGAGATACTGCTTCAGGGCTTTTGCAATAGCATCGGAACAGGACAGCACCATCTCACCATTCTGCCAGTGTGGCGCCGGGCAGCGTATGCCGGAAAGCTGCTTGAGCACAGACTCCGCCTCGATACCGGAGCGCAGGGCAAGGGAGACCATCCGGCTGACTGATTCCGACTGGGATGACGCGCACCCACCCGCTTTGCCCATCTGCGTGAAGACCTCGCTCAGCCCTTTTTCATCTTCGTTGACAGTCACGTAAAGGTTACCGCAACCTGTTTTCATTTTTATGGTCATACCCTGTGTTATATGGGGCCTGGGACGGGGAGCTGACTGGACACCGGGTTCACCGTGGGCCGTGACTTTCTCACCCTCCCCGCTGCCGAAGGAGAGTACCTGTTCATCTCGGCTGCCGTCCCGGTAAACCGTTATACCTTTACAACCCAGGCTGTAGGCCAGGTGATATGCCTCCTCGATGTCGTCTCTGGTTGCATCGCCAGGGAAATTAACTGTCTTGGATACGGCGTTGTCAGTATATTTCTGAAACGCGGCCTGCATGCGGATATGCCACTCGGGGCGGATATCGTGGGCGGTGACGAACACCCTCTTCACCCAGTCAGGTATTCCCGAAATATGCTGTATGGAACCTTCCTGGGCGATGCTCTCCATCAGTTCTTCGCTGTAAAATCCCTCTTTTTTCGCAACTTCCTTGAAATAGGGATGGACTTCCACAAGCCGCTGATTGTCAAGAACGTTCCTGTGGTAGCAGATGGCAAAGAGAGGTTCGATCCCGCTGGTCGTATTGGCGATGATACTTATCGTTCCGGTGGGAGCAATTGTTGTGACAGTGGCGTTTCTCATGGGGGGGCGTCCGGGAACATCGTGTACGCTACTATCGAATGCAGGGAAGGGATTCCTTTGGGCTGCCAGTTTCTGGGACGCCTCAACGCCCCGGTCCCTGACGAACTGCATTACCCTTTCGGCCAGGGAGACTGCCTCTTCAGAGTCATAGGGGATGCCCAGCCTGAAAAGAAGGTCCGCCCAGCCCATGATACCCAGCCCTATCTTGCGGCTGGCCTTGGTCATATCCTCTATCTGCTGCAGAGGATACTTGTTCACCTCGATCACGTTATCCAGAAAGTGCACGGAGTGGTCAATTACCGCACCCAGTTTTTCGTAGTCTATGGCCACCCTCTTTCCTTCATATCTAAGGGTCCTTGCCAGGTTTACGGAGCCCAGGTTGCACGATTCGTAGGGTAGAAGGGGCTGCTCACCACAGGGATTGGTACTTTCAATCTCACCCAGATCCGGAGTGGGGTTGTCCCTGTTTATCCGGTCAAGGAAGATGATCCCCGGTTCGCCGTTCCTGTGCGCTCTGTCCACGATCTGTCCGAACACATCTTTGGCTTTAAGGCTTTCGACCAGCTCTCCGGTCCTGGGATTGACAAGAGAAAATTCACCATCTTCTTCTACTGCCCTCATGAACTCCTCTGTGACACCTACGGAGATGTTGAAGTTGTTGAGCTGGTTATCCTGTTCTTTGCAGGCAATGAACTCAAGGATATCAGGGTGATCAACCCTCAGTATCCCCATATTCGCCCCTCGCCTGGTTCCGCCCTGCTTGATCACTTCGGTAGCCTGGTTGAAGACCTTCATAAATGAGATGGGACCGGACGACACGCCGCTGGTTGATTTCACAATATCCTTAGCCGGCCTGAGACGACTGAAGGAAAACCCTGTCCCTCCACCGCTCTTGTGTATCATCGCCGTATGCTTTATGGCGTCGAAGATACTCTCCATGGAGTCTCCGACGGGAAGTACGAAACAGGCTGAAAGCTGCTGCAGTTCTCTGCCTGCATTCATCAGGGTCGGGGAATTGGGAAGAAAACACAGGGAGGCCATAAGCCTGTAATATAGATCAGCGGTCTTTGCAATCTGATCGGGAGCGACGCCGAAATAAGCATCAGCTGAAGCTATGTTTTCGGCCACCCGGCGAAGAAGATCCTCTGCATTTTCCAGGGGATTTCCCTCTTCGTCTCTTTTCAGATAGCGCTTTTCAAGGACAACTGCGGCGTTTTTCGAGAACTCTACCGGTGTCAGTTCTTCGGTGAAATTCAGTGACTCCTGAGCATCAGACGGCACAGCGTCAGCACCCCTTGTTTTCTCCACCGGCATATTTGTATCCCTCTATAAGTATTTGAAATATATCAGATTTTTCAGTAATGTATCCCACATGTTGTATAAATTACAAACATAAGCACAACATATAGAAGTTTGTAAAGTTTGTAAAGAGTTATTGAGGTTCTTTAGACTTTTTGTCAGAAAGTCCTCAGAATCGCGATTGATTCTTGAATAAGCGATTCTGGGGAAGAAAAAACCTTGTTGCCGTTTTGTGAGTTTCGAGGGGTTACCACACCCGAAATCCGCAGGGGATGCCCTGACCAGGCGCTGTCTAAACCAATTGCGGATTTAGGGTTCTTGCCAAAAGATGATCATGGTGATACTTATTTGTATATTGCATAGTATGTATTGATATTATCGATAGCGTCAGGAGTATAAGTTGGAGATCATTGACTGTCGAGGACTCGCATGCCCCGGTCCCGTTATACAGGTCAAGAAAAAGATGGAGGGGAAGCCACCGGGCAGCATCTTCGCCATCGAGGTAGACTCAGAGGCAAGCCGGGAGAACGTGCGGCGTTTCGCCAAGAGCAGGGGTGCGACTGTATCGGTAGAGGAAATTGAGGGAGACGCATTTCGACTCACGGTAACTACTGACAACGTACCCACCACCCAAAAGGAACTGTTATCACCTGTCGTTTTCGTAACCAGCGACGTTCTGGGATCGGGAGACGATAAGCTGGGCGGAATTCTTATGGAGGGCTTCGTCAATACCCTCTCCGACCAGGACACCGTCCCCGACAAGATCATCTTTATGAACACGGGCGTTCGACTTGCGGTGGAAGGTTCCCCTGTGCTTGACACCCTTACTGTTCTTTCCGATAGAGGGTGTGAGATCATGTCCTGCGGAACCTGCCTTGAGTATTTCTTGCTTAAGGATAAACTGGCCGTCGGGGTTGTGTCGAATATGTTCGACATCCAACGTTCTCTTATGAATGCAGCGAGCATCATAAGGCCATGACGAATCTGGCTGTATTCATAAAGTTAATAGTTGATGACTTAGTAAAAAGTCATCAACGCGCCCATTGAGGGGCGCCCAAATCAATGACTTGCTCAGCATTACAATCGCGCCC